>SLNO01000138.1 GCA_007132975.1 Balneolales bacterium | reverse complement strand
TCCATTACCAAACAGAATGAACCGTGCCAACGATACAGCAGTTAATCCGTAAAGGCAGAAAGAACAAAATTAAGAAAACTACGGCTCCTGCGCTACAAGACTGCCCGCAGCGCCGTGGTGTGTGCACTCGGGTGTACACCACCACGCCCAAGAAGCCGAATTCCGCTTTGCGTAAAGTAGCTCGTGTTCGCCTGACCAACGGTATTGAGGTCACCGCATACATACCGGGCGAAGGACACAATCTCCAGGAGCACAGCATTGTGTTGATCCGGGGTGGCCGGGTCAAGGACCTTCCGGGTGTCCGCTACCACATCATACGTGGTGCGCTCGATACTGCCGGTGTTGACGAAAGGCGCCAGAGAAGGAGTCTTTACGGCACCAAGCGCCCGAAATAGATGTTTAGTAATGTTCACTTTTTAGTTATTTGACCAATGCGAAGAAGAAGCGCCGAAAAGAGAATAGTCAAGCCTGATCCTGATTTTCAGGACAAGTCCGTATCTCTGTTTGTCAACTGTCTCATGAAGGACGGAAAGAAAACAACGGCCAGAAAAATCCTGAAACAGGCTTTTTCGGTAATCGAGGAAAAAACCGGCAAGGTCGGGCTGGATGTATTCAAGGATGCCTTGAACAATGCCGCGCCGGTAATCGAGGTGAAAAGCCGTCGAGTGGGTGGTTCCACCTACCAGGTTCCCATTGAAGTGCGCCCGGAGCGCAGTACAGCGCTCAGCATGCGCTGGCTCATCCGGTCTGCCAAGGCCCGCAACGACAAGTCCATGGCCGCCCGTCTGGCGCGTGAACTGATGGATGCTGCCAACAACGAAGGCGGTGCCGTCCGCAAAAAGGATGACACTCACCGCATGGCGGAAGCCAATAAGGCCTTTGCCCATTTCCGATTCTAGAGATAAACGCAACACGTTCCCAATACATGTCAGCTACAGCAGCAAATAACACCAAAATCATCGAGCAGATCAGGATGACTCGTAATATCGGCATCATGGCCCACATTGATGCCGGGAAGACGACCACCACTGAACGAATTCTGTTCTACACGGGTATCAGTCACCGCATGGGTGAAGTCCATGACGGGGCAGCGACCATGGACTTCATGGAGCAGGAGAGAGAGCGCGGGATCACCATTACGTCTGCAGCAACAACCTGCTTCTGGAATGACCACCGGATCAACATAATCGATACACCAGGCCACGTGGACTTCACTGTCGAAGTGGAGCGCTCACTCCGGGTTCTGGATGGTGCTGTTGCCGTTTTCTGCGCCGTAGGTGCCGTGCAGCCGCAATCCGAAACCGTATGGCGCCAGGCCAATAAATACGGTGTGCCGAGAATGGCATTCGTCAATAAAATGGACCGTACGGGTGCTGACTTCTACAATGTTATAGAGCAGATGAAGCTGCGTCTCAAGGCCAGCCCCGTTCCCCTTCAGATCCCGATTGGATCAGAGGAGAATTTCAAGGGTGTTGTGGATCTCATGAGCATGCGCGCTTTCATTTGGGACGATGCCTCCCAGGGCAAATCCTTCGAAGAAATCGATATCCCAGCCGAACTCGCTGAAAAGGCGGATGAATTCCGGAAGCTGATGATCGAGTCCATAGCCGACTATGATGACTCGCTCATGGAAAAGTATCTCATGGAAGAGGAGATTACCGTCGAGGAGATGGAGAAGGCGCTTCGCAAGGCAACGCTTGACCTTAGCATCACACCTGTGCTCTGCGGGTCTGCTTTCAAAAACAAGGGCGTTCAGACACTCCTTGATTCCATCGTAAAATATATGCCTTCACCGATGGATGTGGATGCAATCGAAGGGACCAGCTCTTCAGGCAACGGCGAGAAACTTACCCGTCGCACAAGTATTGAAGAGCCCTTTGCCGCTCTGGCATTCAAGATCATGACGGATCCATACGTCGGAAAACTTACCTTCATCCGGGTCTACTCGGGTGAGCTCAGTGCCGGGTCTTATGTGCTTAATGCATCAACCGGCAAAAAAGAGCGGATCGGCCGGCTCCTGAAAATGCACGCCAACTCCAAGGAGGATATCTCGGATGTGCGCGCAGGTGATATCTGCGCAGCTGTGGGAATCAAAAGTGTACATACCGGTGACACGCTCTGCAGTGAAAAATCACCGATCATCCTTGAGCAGATGGTCTTCCCCGAGCCGGTGATCAAGCTGGCCGTAGAACCCAAGACCAAGGCCGACAACGACAAGCTTACCACCGGTCTTTCCAAGCTTGCTGAAGAGGATCCCACTTTCAAGGTGCAGGTGGATGATGAAACCGCCCAGACCACTATCGCCGGTATGGGTGAACTGCATCTGGAAGTCATCGTTGATCGCCTCAAGCGTGAATTCAAGGTAGAGGCCAATGTTGGACAACCTCAGGTATCCTATCGTGAAGCCATCACAAAACCGGTTACGCATCGTGAGATCTACAAGAAGCAGACCGGAGGCAAGGGTAAATTCGCTGATATCCAGTTTGAAATCATGCCTCTGGATGGTCACACAGGTTTTGAGTTCGCCGATGAAGTCGTAGGCGGCAATATACCCCGGGAATACATGTCTGGAGTTGAGAAAGGATTCAAGGCAGCACTTACTAACGGTGTTCTTGCCAACTACTCGGTTGAAGGTGTGAAAGTCCGTGTGTTCGATGGTTCCTACCACGATGTTGACTCGGACTCAGTCAGTTTTGAAATGTGTGCCAAAATCGGATTCAAGGAAGCGGCACGCAAGGCAGCACCCATCCTTCTGGAACCCATCATGAAGGTGGAGGTTATCACCCCGGAAGAATATATGGGAGATATTATCGGTGACCTGAACGGTCGCCGTGGAGTGATCGGAAAAATGGAAAACAGGATTGAAGGCTCCGTTATCGACGTCGAGGTGCCGCTATCTGAAATGTTCGGATACTCCACGCACCTGCGTTCGCTTTCCCAGGGACGTGCCGTCTACTCGATGGAATTCGAGAAATACGCGCCGGTTCCGGATTCGATTGCGAAAGAAGTTATTGAGGATAAAAAATAACCAGTAAAGCTTAACACTCTCTAGTTATGGCAAAAGAAACTTTTCAACGGACCAAGCCCCACGTGAACGTGGGAACGATCGGACACGTGGATCACGGCAAGACGACGCTGACGGCAGCCATCACCAGGACCCTGGCGGCCAAGTACG
>SLNO01000103.1 GCA_007132975.1 Balneolales bacterium | reverse complement strand
TCCATAAGGTCAATGGCCTTGTCTGGCAGGAACCGGGCCGATATGTAGCGGTGCGACAGCTCCGAGGCGGCGATGATGGCCCCATCGGTGATCCGTACCCCGTGATGCAGCTCGTACTTCTCCTTCAGTCCGCGCATGATGGAAATTGTATCCTCCACCGACGGCTCACCCACATAAACAGTCTGGAGCCGGCGCTCCAGGGCTTTGTCTTTCTCCACGAATTTGCGGTATTCGGTGAGCGTCGTGGCGCCAATTGCCCGCAGTTCACCACGCGCGAGGCTTGGTTTGAGGATATTGGCCGCGTCCATGGCCCCCTCGGTGGCACCGGCGCCCACAAGAGTGTGAATTTCGTCAATGAAAAGGATGATCTCACCCCCGGCGTCGATCACCTCTTTGACCACCGCCTTGAGCCGCTCCTCGAACTCCCCGCGATATTTGGCTCCAGCCACAAGCGCACCCATATCCAGGGCTATGACGCGCTTGGATTTGAGACCCTCCGGCACATCCCCCTGAACAATTCTTAGCGCCAGGCCTTCGGCAATGGCCGTTTTTCCGACTCCCGGCTCGCCCACCAGCACCGGGTTGTTCTTGGTGCGGCGCGTCAGGATCTGCATCACCCGGCGAATCTCCTGGTCCCGGCCGATCACCGGGTCCAGTTTGTTCTTCTCGGCCAGTTCATTCAGGTCGCGGGCGTATTTTTTCAGGGCCTGGTAGCGCCCTTCGGCATTGGGGTCGTCCACTTTCTGGCTTCCCCGCACATCCTGGAGAATGCGCATCACATCCTCCCGCTTTACACCCATGCCCTTCAGAAGACGCGCTGCATCACCGCCGGCTTCCAGCAACGCAATCAGCAGATGCTCCGAGCTGATGTATTCGTCGCCAAGCTCGGATGCCAGCCCGGACGCCTTGTCAAAGAGCACCTTGGTGTCGTTGGACATGTACTGCCCCGACACCGTCGCCCCTTTGACTACGGGTGTTTTCTTCAGGATTTCATCCAGACCGCTTTCAAGCTCTGCAAGGGAGACGCCGATTTTTTTGAGAATGGTTACGGTAATGTTGGATGCGTCTGAGACAAGTGCCTTAAGCAGGTGCGCGGGTTCCAGCGCCTGATGGCCTTTATCCGAAGCGATTTCCAGTGCCGACTGCACCGCTTCCTGCGCTTTCAATGTAAATTTGTTGAGATTCATAGTCCTTCTCTGAATTGATTTTCTTGCCATGCTGCTGATGCCAGATGCTGGTGCAACTCATTAGTCGATTGTCGCAGTATGGCGTTGTATAATTCCAAAAATAGTAGTGCAGATATCATACCAAACCCCACATCCACCCCGTCCTGACGTAATGACAGGAAAAAATGAGCCTCTTTGTCAGGAGTCTTGCACTTTTTCGCCGCGCAGTTTGGCAAGCTCACGGAACAGTTTTTTCTCTTCTGGACTCAACTTATCGGGCAGATCGACCTGCAGTGTCACAAACAGGTCGCCTTTCCGGTTCTCAGACTGGAACACCGGCATACCGTAGCCGGCCAGACGCATAACCTTGCCCGGCTGCGACTCAGGCGGAACCTTGATCTTCACGTTTCCTGTCAAGGTTGGCACGTTGACAACCCCGCCCAGCAGCATCTGAAAAAGCCCGACATTGACCGTGGAATGGAGGTTCTCCTCCTCACGGGTGAAGATTTCGTGCGGCTTGATGTTTATCCTGATATACAGATCTCCGGATTCCCCGCCCTGGCTGCCAGGGTTTCCCCGGCCCTTGAGTTTAAGCCGCCTTCCATTGTGGATTCCCTTGGGAATCTTGACTTTCATCTGGTTCTTGTTCACCCGAACCGACTTCTCTGTCCCCCTGTAAGCCTCTTCAAGGGTAATTTCCAGCTCAGCGTTGATATCTTTTCCTTTCCTGGATACGGGCCCGGCCTGCCGGCCAAATGGCTGGCCGAAGAAATCTGCACCAGCTCTGGTGTGGCGCTGTCCCTGCTGCCCCATGTTGAATCCGCCGCCGAATATCTGTTCGAAGAAGTCCGAGAAGTCTCCGCCGCCAAAGAAATCTTCGGTGGTGCGTGAATAGGCGTGCTGACGGTTGCGGGCACCCTGGCTGCGCGCCCACTCCTGCCAGTTGAAGTCTGTATTTTGTCCACCTGCCTGCTTGTATCGCTTCCAATCGGCCCCAAGCTGGTCATACAGCTTTCGGTTTTCCTCATTGCCAAGCACTTCGTAGGCCTCGCTCACCTCCTTGAATTTATGCGCAGCGGTATCGTCATCCGGGTTCACGTCCGGATGGTGCTTGCGGGCCAGCTTCCGGTAGGCTTTCTTGATCTCATCCCTGGAAGCATTTTTCTTCACGCCCAGCGTGCTGTAATAATCCTTGTAGTTCATGATCTCAGAGCGATCTTATATGACATTATGGCAAGATGACCCCGGGGACATCCACCCATCCTGCCGGAATCATCATTGCGTTCAAAATACGTACTCCATCCATTATTGGTGCAAAAACCCTGCCAATTCAGGGTCCGCAAAAGCAAACACTGCCTCCTGATACAAGAAAAGCCCCTGCCGGTGCTCTGGCAGAGGCTTTTGCAAAGCATGACCACTATGTTTAAGCGGCCCTATCAGGAGCTTTTCGGTTCAAAAGCGATGAAGAAACGGTTGTTACCGCGGACTATTTGCAGAAGCACGATATCCGTGGGATCGATGGCCGAAATACCTTCATTGAACTCACTGACCGAAGTAACCGGCCTTCGGTTAAGGGAGACGATCACATCCCCCTGACGCAGACCATTCCGGGCAGCAGGACTGTTGGCTTCAACATCTTCAACAACTACGCCCTGGATATTTGACCGGATCCTGAGCCGCTGCGCAAGGTCGGCCGTAAGTTCCGTCACCGAAAAACCAATGAAGTCACGGATGGTTTCCTGATCGGCCACGGCGATCTCATCGGATGGAAACTCGCCCAGAACTACCGTGACGTCTTGTTCAGCACCGTCGCGATTGATAGTGAGGGTAATTTCCGTTCCCGGCATTTTTTCAGCTACGCGCCTGCGGAAATCGGAAGATGACTGAATGTTCCTGCCGTTGAATCTCAAAATGACATCTTCTGACTGAATCCCTGCCGCGCTGGCCGGGGAATCTTCTACCACTTCGGTGACAATGATCCCTTGCGCTTGCGGCAGGCCGAGTGCCCGCGCCAGACTTTCGTCAACCGGCTGGAACTGGATGCCCACATAGCCGCGGACTACGCGGCCTGTTTCGATGATAGACTCCATTACGTTGCGTGCCATATTGCTCGGAATGGCGAAGCCGATTCCCTGAAAACCGCCTGACTGGGAGGCAATGGCGGTATTGATACCGACCAGCTCACCCCGCATGTTCACCAGTGGTCCACCAGAATTTCCGCGGTTAATGGCGGCATCCGTCTGTATAAAGTTCTCGAAGCCGTTTCCACCCAGAATATTCAGATCCGAACGCCCTTTGGCACTCACGATCCCCTGTGTCACGGTATGCGCCAGCGCGGCGCCGAGCGGACTTCCGATTGCCAGAACCATTTCGCCGACATGCAGTTCATCACTGTCGCCAAAGCTCATGAATGGCAGGTTTTCTGCGTCTACTTTAAGGACGGCAACGTCAGTCCTGGGATCCGATCCGACAACCGTAGCTGGAAGTACTTTCTCGTTGATCAGTTTCACGGTGATCGTGTCCACCTGGTCGATCACATGGTGGTTTGTGAGGATGTACCCATCAGCGGATACAATTACGCCCGAACCCAAACCTCTTTGCTGAAATTCTCTTTCACGGGGACCTCTGTCAGGAAAAAAGTCACGGAAAAAGGGGTCGTCACGGAAAGGAGTAAAGAAGTCGAACATGGAACCTCCACTCCTCCGGGTTACAGTACGCTCCGTGGAAACCATGACAACCGTCGGCTTGCTGACATCGGCCAGGTTAACCAGCGCATTGTTGAACTGGGTGAGCAGATCCGTGGCTTCCTGCCTGAGCTCGACCGGGGCCTCGTTGCCTTGCGCCCTGAAATCGTAGGGAACGTCACCGGACGCACTGCTGCCCATGGGAAACCGGATGATCAGAAATACCAAGACAACAGTCAGTGCCGTCGCGAATTTCGAATAATGACTTTTCATGCTAAAGTTCCTGATAGTTATGCTTTTGGTTGGTATTGAACGGTTTTACATCTTTGCTGAATAAAACTGCCGGCCGCCCGATTTTATTGTTATCTGAATTCAATCTATCTTTAAATTTTGATTTGGCTCGTTTCACCAGTAAATCTCTGCACATGCCGCACCTGGACCCCGTTCTTGACCTGCTCATCGATCAGCTTCTGGAAGACTCCGACCGCATACCGAAGCAACGCCTGGAAATCCTCGACTCCCTGACCGGTCACATACGCAAGGAGTTGAAAAACAAAGCCCCTGTACGGCTCAATTTCATCTGCACGCACAACTCCCGTCGAAGCCAGATTTCACAGATCTGGGCTCATACGGCGGCAACCGCGTTTCAGATACCCCGGATTGAAACCGGATCAGGCGGCACTGAAGCCACCGCTTTTCATCCCAATGCCGTACGCGCCATGCGGACCCTCGGGTTCCGGATTGCGCAACCGGAGCCGCAGGAGAAACCGGACAATCCGCGCTATCATATTTCATTTGGAACGGGCACTCCGGATCTGATATGCTTCTCCAAGCGGTTCGAAGAGGCGTTTCCATCCGAAGCTCCTTTTCTGGCCGTTATGACCTGTTCGGATGCCGACCAGAACTGCCCCATTGTCCCGGGCGCCCTGGCCCGTATTCCGCTGACGTACGAGGACCCCAAATCCTCGGACGGTTCTGGCAAGGAACAGCAGGAATATCTCAAGACCGCCGTGGAAATCGGGCGTGAAATCCTGCATGCTTTCCGAAAAATCTGACCTGCGCCGCAGACCAGCACATTCTGCGCGCCTGACGCCCGGTCACAGATCCCGGCCACTCGTGACCTGAGCCTGGCCTACAACAGGAAATTCATAAAAAACCCGGCAACAAGTTTCTTACTTGCCGCCGGGCCGTTTCATGCACAGCTGCTTATACAAGACATCTTGTACAAGTTTTGATTATCAGGTTTGATCGTCGTTATTTCACTTTGATCTGCTTGTTCACCTGCTTCTCCCTCTTTTCAACATCAAGCTTCAGGATACCGTCTTCGAAACGGGCATCGATCTTGTCCTGATTGATGTTGTTGGGAAGCATGATGGAACGCTCGAATCCGCCATAGCGCATTTCGCGCACATGGTACTTGGTGTTCTTGTCGTCAACCTCCTCTTTCCGCTCGCCGGTGATGGTCAGGCGACGGTCCTGCAGATCGATGTTGATGTCATCTTTTTTCATTCCCGGGAGGGAGAGATGAATGTGGTAGTGGGTGTCGGTTTCGTAGACATCCAGGCTTGGCACATACAGACGGCCGCTGTCGCTGGTTACCACATCATTGAAGAAGTCATCAAGCAGGCTTGAGAAGGAACGCGGAACGGACGGGAAGTCCAGTGTACGGGTCGGGTTATAACGGGTGATAGTCATAGCTACCTCCTTTTTTGTTTTTGGTTGTTTGCAATTTGTTTGCCTCATGGTTTCAACCATTCTAATTGCAAACCCCGTACCAGTCAGTCAAACTGACAAACCGCAGAATTCTGTGCCAAATTTTCTGTCACTTAACCAACCAAACTGTCATACTTCCAGTCAACTGCCACGTAATACTGGCACACTGGTCTGACAGTTTTTCGCACAGAAGGGCACCGGCTGCGCCGCACTCTCGACTGTTGTCATGCCGCTGTTCGTTTGCGTTTGGATACCAACCCGGCATCCGGCATCAGTCCATTACCTGGGCCTCTACAGCTTAACGCTTGTCCCAGGTTGCTTTCCACTCTTTCGTGATAAGGAATGCCATTTCGAGGCTCTGCTGATAATTCAGCCTTGGATCGCAGAATGTCTTGTAGTTACGCTTAAGCCCTTCGGCCTTCAGCCCGTTGGCACCGCCGACACATTCGGTCACATTGTCGCCGGTCAGCTCCAGATGCACCCCGCCCAGGAAAGACCCTTCGTTGCGATGCACCTCAAAAGTCTGCTTGATCTCGGCCAGAATGTCGTTGAAGCTTCTGGTCTTGATGTTCTCATCGGTGGCATAGGTATTCCCGTGCATCGGGTCGCAGCTCCAGATTACGTTCAAGCCGGCTTTTTTCACGGTTTGGATCAGACCTGGAAGGAGCTCTGATACCTTATCCTTGCCCATCCGGGTGATGAGCGTGACCTTGCCCTCCGTATTATCCGGATTCAGCTTCTCCACCAGCCGGACAATCTCGTTGTTTTCAAACGGCGACCCCACCTTGATGCCCACCGGGTTGCGGATCCCGCGGAAATACTCCACATGGGCCCCGTCCAGATCACGCGTTCGGTTCCCGAGCCACGGCATGTGCGTACTCAGGTTGTACCACCCTTTGTTATGCGGCACCTGCTGGGTCTGCGCAGAGTCGTAGTAAAGGTTCAGGGCTTCATGAGATGTGTGGATGCGGACCTGCCTCATGGCATCGATCCGATGATTAGACACCGTCTCCACAAAACGCACCGCACTGGTGATCGACCGCACCATGGATTCGTACTCTTTGTAGTACTTGTTGCGCCGCATGAAATCCAGCTCCCAATACTCGGGATGGTTCATGTTGGCGAATCCCTTGCCTTCGGTAAGCGATCGTATAAAATTAAGTGTGAGCGCTGAAAGCTTGTACCCCTCGAGCAGCCTTTTCGGGTTGGAAATCCTGGCCGCCTCGTCGGCATCGAACTTATTGAACAGGTCTCCGCGATAAGAGGGAAGCTCCTGTCCTGCCACGTTCTCCATAGGTTTGGAGCGTGGCTTGGCATACTGACCGGCAATACGCCCTACCCGGATCACGGGTATGTTCATCTCGTGGATGAGGATAAAACTCATCTGCAGCAGCACCTTCAGCAGGTTCACCGTCTGGGGGGCATTGCAGTTGTCGAACACCTCGGCGCAGTCACCTCCTTGCAGCAGGAACGCCTTTCCGCGCGAGGCAAGGGCCAGCTGGTCCCGCAAATCCTCGATTTCCCAGGAGTTCACCAGAGGCGGATAACTTTTAAGCTCCTTGTACACCTGCATAAGCAGCTTTTGATCCTCATACTCCGGCAGCTGCTTGACCGGAAAGGATTGCCAGGAGGTCGGGCTCCACGGCCTGGTACTTGTCTGTTCCACAGTCAGAATTATATTTTTTTGTTGCAAGAAACGGAAGCCTGTGACGTGATAACGGTACAGTCACAATCATACGTATCACAGGAAACTGTGGTACGGCTTCAGACCCCCGACGCGACATGTGCATAGACCCTAAAGATATGAAAACTGCTGGAAATCAACAGGATGGAAATAAAAAACCCCGCGACCTGCCCTTTCGAATGGAAAGGACCGGCCCGGGGTACTTTATGATGGCAAAGATGCCTGCTGAATGACTACAAACGCATGTCAGTCTTTCTTTTTGTCGTCCTCGTCGTCATCCACAACTTCGAACTCCGCATCCACGGTGTCCTTGTCATCGGCGGATGAGCCGGAGTCACCGGAGGGCTGCTCGCCGGCTTCGCCTCCCTGCTCCTGCTGAGCATCCTGGGTGGCCTGGTAGAGTTCGGCCGACGCATCGGACCACGCTTTGTTAAGCGCTTCGATGGCGCCATCCAGCTCGTCGGTATTCTCCTCCTTGTGGAGTTTTTCGAGGTTTTCAAGCGCGGACTGGATGTTGCCCTTGTTGCCTTCGGAGAGCTTGTCGCCGTACTCATCCAGCTGCTTCTTCGTGGAGAAGATGAGGCTGTCGGCCTTGTTGAGCAGCTCCACCTTCTCGCGGAGCTTCTTGTCCTCGTCGGCATGCTCTTCGGCCGCTTTCTTCATCTTTTCGATCTCCTCATCGGAGAGTCCTGAGCTGGCTTCGATGCGGATGCTCTGCTCCTTGTTTGTGCCCTTGTCTTTGGCCTTTACGCTGAGCACACCGTTGGCGTCAATATCGAAAGTAACCTCGATCTGCGGAATTCCGCGTGGTGCCGGCGGTATTCCATCAAGATGGAACCGTCCCAGCGTGCGGTTGTCCTGCGCCTTGACACGCTCACCTTGCAGCACATGGATCTCAACGCTCGACTGGCTGTCCGCCGCCGTCGAGAACACCTCCGTCTTGCTGGTCGGGATGGTCGTGTTGGCTTCGATGAGCTTGGTCATCACGCCGCCAAGGGTTTCGATACCCAGGGTCAGCGGGTTCACATCCAACAGCACCACATCTTTGACATCACCGGAGAAGACACCGCCCTGGATGGCCGCGCCGATGGCAACCACTTCGTCGGGATTAACGCCCTTGCTGGGCTCTTTCTCGAAGAACTCCTTGACCACCTCCTGGATTTTGGGGATACGGGTGGAACCGCCCACGAGGATTACCTGGTCGATCTCCGATTTTTTCATCTTGGCACCTTTGAGGGCGCGATCGCAGGGGGTGAGCGTCCGATTTACCAGGTCTTCCACCAGCTGCTCGAATTTTGGCCGGGTGATGTCGATGCTGAGGTGTTTTGGTCCGGAACTGTCGGCCGTGATGAACGGCAGGTTCACGTTGGTTTTCTGTGAGCTCGAAAGCTCCACCTTGGCTTTCTCGGAGGCATCGCGCAGACGCTGAAGCGCCATGGGATCTTTTTTCAGGTCGATGCCGTCGCTTTTCTTGAATTCATCTACCAGATAGTTGAGAATCCGCTCGTCGAAGTCGTCACCGCCAAGGTGCGTGTCGCCATCGGTCGACTTCACTTCAAATACACCGTCGCCAAGTTCGAGGATGGAGATGTCAAATGTTCCACCGCCAAGGTCGAAGACTGCGATGGTCATGCTCTTGTCTTTCTTGTCGAGGCCATAGGCCAACGATGCAGCCGTTGGCTCGTTGATGATGCGCTTGACATCCAGTCCGGCAATCTTTCCGGCTTCCTGGGTGGCCTTGCGCTGGGCGTCGTTGAAGTAGGCCGGAACGGTGATCACCGCCTCGGTCACTTTTTCGCCCAGATACTCCTCGGCGGTCTGCTTCATCTTCTGGAGCACCATGGCCGAAATTTCCTGGGGCGCATAAGAGCGCTCGCCGATATCCACGCGCGCCGTTCCGTCGTCGGCCTTAACAATCTTGTAGGAGATGGTTTTCTGCTCCTCGCTGACCTCATTGTAGAAACGGCCCATGAAGCGCTTGATGGAGGAGATGGTTTTCTCCGGGTTCGTGATGGCCTGGCGTTTTGCCGGGGCACCCACAAGGCGCTCGCCGTCTTTGGAAAACGCAACCACGGACGGTGTGGTCCGGCCGCCCTCCGAGTTCTGGATGACTACCGGCTCGTTGCCTTCCATCACCGCCACGCAGGAGTTGGTTGTTCCAAGATCAATTCCAATTATTTTTCCCATAATAAATCCGATTCTTTTTTATGTATTCGCAGTAACATTCGTCAAGTAACTTTCTATTACTTTTGCTTCATACTGCGCAATAACAATGCCATCGGATGGAAGAGGCTAAATTTCTGCCGAATTGGCAGGAATAAGCTGACTGCGGGATCAGCGATGTGCCAGAGTGTCCAGATGCGCCCAGAATTCGGGATAGGATACCGATGCGGCTTCGGCATTGTCAATTTGGGATGGCGCATCCCCCATCAGCGACAGAATGGCAGCCGCCATGGCAATACGGTGGTCGTGACGGCTGTCGTGGCGGGCCGCACGGACCTTGCGACCAGGCTCGCCATAAATGGTCAGCCCGTCCCGGTGCCCTTCGACGCGCACGCCCGCAGCTTCAAGGACCTGCTGGATGGCCTCAAGCCGGTCGCTCTCCTTGAATCGCAGCTCTTCGGCCCCGGTGATGCGCGACACTCCATCGGCAAAAGCCATTGCTACGCACAGCACAGGCAGTTCGTCGATGGCGTTCGGGATTTCCTCCGGCCGGATGCGGGTCGGCTTGAGCGGGGCCGACCGTACCCTCAGGTGCGCGGCAGGCTCGTTACCGGTCCGGTCTTTGGCCTCATCCACAATATCGGCGCCCATCCTGCGGAGGATATGCATGGATGCGGTCCTTGTCGGGTTCACCCCGGTTGACGGCATTACAATCTCCGAATCCGGGATTATGGATCCGGCCACCAGCCAGAAAGCGGCGGCGGAAAAATCCCCCGGGATCTGCAGGTTTTGCGCCGGAATGACCTGCCGCCGGCTGCTGGAAATGACATTCGCCCCATCTTCCCTGACAACCGGCAGCCCCAGCATTGTTTCGGTATGGTTTCGGGTGGATACGGGCTCGACCACCTGCGTGGCATCTTCTCCGAAAAGGCCGGCCAGCAGCACGCATGACTTGAGCTGGGCGCTGGCCACAGGCAGGCGGAACCGGACTGGCTGCAATGGATTGCCGTGACGGATCTCCAGCGGAGGGAGTCCGCCTTCGGCCGAAACGATTTCGGCACCCATGCGGGCAAGGGGATCGATGATGCGTTTCATGGGCCGGCGCGACAGCGAGGCATCCCCTATGAGCGTGGCAGGGATCCCGGCACCGGCAAGTATGCCAGCCAGAAGCCGCATGACCGTACCTGAGTTTCCACAGTCCACCGGGCCGGTGGGTACCGCCATGTTGTCACGTCCCGTGCCGGTAATCGTCACAGTTACCCCGTCGTCAGCAACCTTGGCGCCCAGCTGCCGGATGCATGCCAACGCCGTACGGGGGTCTTCGGCGACCGGATAGTTTGTGATCTGGGATGTCCTGTCGCAGAGCATCGCGAAAAGGGCGGCTCGCTGCGCAATGGATTTGTCGGCGGGCGGCGTGATCGTCCCTTTGAGTCTGAGTGCCGGCTCTACGGTTTTAATCATCAGGAACCTGCCCCTTAGAGTTGCTCTGATGCCCTGCGCGCAAACTCGGTATCGGGAAACCGCTCCATCACATCCCGCAATGTCTGCCCGGCCCTGCCGGTCTGTCCCATCTGCCGGTAAGAATCCGCCGTTGCCAGCATGGCACGGGCCACCCACTCGTCAAAAGCGCTGTAGAGGGCGCTTACACGGGCGTAGGCCTCTATGGCAGCTTCATGGTTGCGGCGGGCCTGCTCCACATTGCCCAGATAGTACTGGGCTTTGGCGCCGTTTTCCAGAGAGCTGGCATCCGCCACCTGCTGGAAGTACTGCCGTGCATCCATCAGCTGTCCGCGCTGAAGGGCCACGCGTCCTTTGCCTATCAGCGACTGCTCGTGACCTGACCGCCGCTGCAATGCCCCGTTGTAGGCGTCCTCGGCGCGGCTGAAATTGCCTGCGGCAAGGTGGGCATCGCCCAGCGTTGCCAGCGCTTCGACCTGGAGCCGGCCCTGACGTTCCACAAGTTTTTCCAGCGCGCTGATGGCATTCTGGTGGCGCGCCCGCTCAAGCTCAAGACGGCCGATATGCAGCAGTGCAGGATCCATTCTGTCGGATTGCGGATAGCCCTCTGTAATTTCGCGGAAAGCGGCAATGGCCTGGTCGCGCTGGCCCATCTGTTCGTGTGCCTCGGCAATGTGGAACCAGGCCTCTGGGATCATCGATTCGTTGGTCGTCACGCGGATATAGTGCCGGAATGAGGCAACGGCATCCTGATAGTCGCCCGCACGCGCCAGGTTTTCCGCCTGGCGGAAACGAAGCTGGTCTGCCGTTCCGGTCTGCGGGTGACGGTTGAGAAACTCCTCTAGGATGTCCAGGCTGGTATCTTCCTCACCGGCGGCTAGCTGTGCAAACTGGATGCCGTTGACCGCATCCACCACCAACGGGCTTTGCGGATACGACTCCATCAGCTCCCTGTAGGCGTTGATGGCCATTTCGTAGTTGCCGGCATTGTAGTAGGCGTCGCCGATCTGGTACTGAGCGCGTGCCGCCCAGCTGGTGCGGGGAAAGCGGTTGATCAGTTCATGGAATTCCTGGATGGCCTGGTCGTAGTTGCCGATCTGGAAGTAGATATAGCCGATGTTGTACTGGGCCTGTTCACGCAGCCGGCTGTACGGATAGATACGGATGAGGCGGCGGAAGTTCTGCACCGCTTCAAAAGACTGCTCGTTGCGGAAATGACTGTTGGCCATCTGGAATATGGCATAGTCACCTCCGGGATCGGCACCGACGGCCCGTTCGTAGTTCCGGATGGCTTCCTCATAGCGTCCCAGCGCATAAAAGGAATCACCCAGGCGCAGCTGCGTATCGATGTCATAGGGGAACAGCGCCATCGGAGGCGGTTCGTGGTCGTTCAGGAACGATGTAAAGTAGCGGATTGCCCGGTCAAATTGCCGGGTATTGAAATGGGCCCACCCAAGAGAGTAAACAGCGGCACCGGCAAATTGATGGTCGGGATACCCATCCAGGAAGCGTTCGAACTGCCGGATGGCGTCGTTCCAGCGCCGCAGGTTGAAGTAGCTGTCGGCGCTCCAGAACAGGGCTTCGGCGGCAAGCTCACCCGATGGCTGGTCGCGGTAAACGGATTCGAAGGCACGGGCAGCTTCACGGTAGGCATGGTTTTCGTAGAGAACCCATGCGCGCTGGAACTGTGCCTGGCGCTTCATGTCAGGATCCACCTCGGCCGTCTGTTCGGCTATTTCAAAGGCCTGCACCGCGCGCGAGAACTCGTTGTTTGCAAAATAGGCCTCTCCCAGCAAGGAGTAGACGCTACCCGGGTTCCTGAGTTTCTGGTCGCTGCGTACCAGGCGCTGCAACACATCAATGGCCAGGTCGTAGCGGCCAAGTTCGAAGGCGGTAAGTCCCCATTCATAGTAGGCCTCCTCCACCCAGAACCCGGTCTGGTAACGGTCACCGAACTTCTGGAAGGCATCTAGCGCCAGGTCGTAGCGGCCGCCCAGCTTGCGGTTGATGGCTTCATAGTAGCGCGCCTTGCGAGCCAGCTCGTCATCGCCAATAGCCGCTTTGGCGAATGAATCCGCGGCCCAGTGGAAAACGCGCTGTTTGTGGTAGACCCAGCCCAGGCCGTAGTGCGCCGGACGCGCCTGCATCTCGTCACGGCTCTGGTTGATATAGCGGCGGTACTGGGTGGCGGCCTGGTCAAACTGACCCAGGTAATTATGGCTTTCCGCTATTAGCAGGATGGCCTTGAGCAGCGCCTCATCTTCGAGATAGGCCAGTTCGCTCCGCAGCGCCTGGATGGCTTCCTCGTAGCGCTGCTGCCGGTAGTACATTTCACCGAGGGCCGTGCCGATCTGGCGGGTCTGCGGATGGGTGGGGTAGCGTTCCCGCATATCCTCGAATACCTGGGTAGAGCGGTCGAAATCCTCTTTTTCAAGGTAAAGCTGTCCACGGGAGTAGAGCGCCTTGGGGGCCCATTCCGAATCGGGATAGCGGTCGGCCAGCTGCCCGTACAGTGCTGAGGATGTGTCGGTGCTGTCCACGGCACGCGCCGCTTCCGCTTTCCAGAAGAGGAGCCTGGCTTTTTCCCGGTCCCTTGACTCCACGCGGTACGCCCTGCTGTAATCGTCCAGGGCCCCGGCAAAACGTCCGGCATCATATTTCCGCGCGGCCATATCCTCCAGCAACGCCACGGCATTGGCACCGGAGGGATGTTCCATAAGAAAACGGCTGGTGTAGATCTCGAAGCGGGCGGTATCCAGGGCAATCTGGGAAAGCGTCATGTAATAGTGCGCCTGCTCCTGGAGATGCCTGTCCGGTCCGGTATCCAGGAATTTCCGGAACTGTTCGGCGGCATGCTCATACAGCCCCTCGTAAAAAAGCCTGACCCCGGTCTGATAGTTCTCGTGTACCGGTGAGGGAACAACCTGGGCTTCACCGCGATGGAAAAACCCTGCAATACCTGCAAAAATCAACAATAAGGTGGCAATCCGGACTGACCCTTTCATTCTCGCTGGAAAATTATGTTTTGAAAGGTGGAATATAGCAAATGGAGCAGAATACTTCTCGGGCAGAAAACATCCGTACCGCAAAGCATCTTCCGAGTCATAACGGAATGGCGTCGGGATTTATGCGGGACCTGGCCTGCACCTCAGACTTTGGGGGACCTGAATAAATTCGCAGCAAAAAAAGCGTACAACCGGCGTCAGATATTCAGATAATGCAAGAGTTCATCGGCCCTTTGCTCGTACCGCTGGTCCTGCTGGTCGTCTGCACTTTGCTGATCCACGATATAATCATGACGCTTCAGGGATGCCACGATGCGCTCCGGGTCCGATACGTTGAGCTTGATGGACACGACATAGAACGGATGGCGCGCCCTGGGGGTCTCCACGCTCAGTCCCAGTATCAGGCCGCCTTCCTCCTCAATGATGCGGACCGGTTTGGAAAGGGTGAAATCGCGTTCCCCGAAATGGATAGTGATCAGAGAACCGAATTCCGCGAAATTCATCAGTTTGATGATGTGTTCGTTCAACTCAGCCCGGTCAACCACGCCGATATAGCTTTTGTCATCATCAATGACCGGGAGGATGGTGAGCCCGTGTTTTTCCATCAGCCGGACGGCGTCTAAAACGTTCTGGTCCGGAGTGGCAGCAATCACCTGCTGCTCCCGGATCGTGAGCACGCTGTTACCCGTCAGCTGATGCTGCTCTGCTGATGCCCGGGTTACCACGCCAATAAACCTGTTCGTTGTCTGATCAACAACAGGAAGCGCAGCAAGACCGCAGACCGCCATGGCCGCGAGAGCTTCCGGCGCGGTGTCTATGGCCCTCAGGGGCTTGATATTGCGGCTGATCGCTTCCTGCACCTGCATATCTATTCTCCTTTTGCATCCGCTGAAGTTGCAACGGATCCGTTGCTGTTCTGTAACAACTCTTCCAGCCTGCCAACATATTTCTTGTGGATCTTCACTGCCAGACGGGCTGATTCGTCATCGTATGTTTCTTTCAGCACTTGCGCCACATCATGCAGATAAGATACAACATGGTAGTGCGACAAGGGAACGACAATTTTGCGATTGATATAGTTACTTTCAACCTTTTTTTTGATCTCTTCGGATATTTCTTCGAGTCCGATCCCGCGTGTTGCCGATACCAGCACCGAACCGGGATATTCCTTGCGGATGGCCGCCAGGTCCTCCGGAGAGGATACCAGGTCCACTTTGTTGAACACCAGTATCTCCGGTTTTTTATCGGCTCCGAGTTCCTTGAGGGTAGCGTAAACCGTCTGGATGTACTCTTTTTTCATTGGCGAGGAGACATCCACAACATGCAGAAGCAGATCGGCCTCACGTATCTCATCCAGGGTGGATTTGAAACTTTCCACCAGGTTGTGTGGCAGTTTGCGTATGAAGCCGACCGTGTCGGAGAGCAGCACGCTTTCCTGCCCTATGCTGTAACGGCGCACTGTGGAGTCGAGCGTAGCAAAAAGCCGGTCCTCTGCCAGCACGGAAGTCTCCGTAATGGCATTCATAAGGGAGGATTTGCCGGCGTTGGTGTATCCGACCAGGGCCACCCGCAGCAAGTCGCTCCTGCCCTGACGCTGCACTTTGCGCTGCTGGTCCAGTTTCTGGAGTTTTTCCTTGAGACTGGCAATCCTGCGTCCGATCAGCCGGCGGTCTGTCTCAATCTGGGTTTCACCGGGGCCTTTGGTTCCGATCCCTCCTTTGGTGCCCACACCCCCTTTCTGTCTTGAAAGGTGGGTCCAGAACCGGGTAAGCCTGGGAAGCAGGTACTGCAGCTGGGCCAGCTCCACCTGGGTTTTGGCCGCAGATGTCTTGGCGCGAGAGGCAAAAATATCCAGTATGAGACCGCTTCTGTCGAGTACCTTGGACTTTGTGGTACGCTCGATGTTCCTGACCTGCGTGGGCGAGAGGTCATCGTCGAATATGACGAGGTCGGCAGACACGGCTTTCATCTTCTGTCGTACTTCCTGCAGTTTGCCCTTGCCGACGTAAGTGCTCACATCCGGCCGGTTGCGGTGCTGCAGTATCTTCTCCACGGTGACGCCGCCGGCCGTATCGGTCAGGAGCTCAAGCTCTGCAAGATGCTCTTCTGCCAGGTTTTTGTCCGTCGTGTCCCCGTAAATACCAACCAGTACAGCACGCTCTTTTTCTTCGATATTCGTTTTCAGATCGCTGTTCAAATAGTCCTGCCTGTCTTTACTGTTCCGGGGATGGTGTGAAAATGAAAAGTGATGAGTGTGTTGCAGCTGTCATTTCAGCTGTTCGATTCCGACGCTCTCCAGTTCGCCGAGGCTGAACCGGCGGCCCAGTTTTCTCTGCAGGATATGAGCAAAGACGGATCGCTTGTCGGCAGGTATGTCCAGTTCCAGGCGAATGCTGCGCGACCGCTGGCCCGGCACATGCTCCGGGTAGAAGAAAACATAGGTAAGTTTTTGGCCCTCGTTGCGCTCAACATAGTCCATGATCCGGCTCCAGGAGACGGTCTGGGAGGGGTCGTTGATATTTTTCACGATTCCATGGTCGGTGACGTACCGCTTGGACATCAGGTAGCTCGTAACAAACCACGTGAGGCCGATCCAGTTGTAGCAGACCATGGCCACGGTGAGATGATAGAGCTGCTGAGTGTATACAATCACCGAGAGCGTGATGATCATGGCCATGAAAATCGTGGAAAAAAGGGGAAAACCCAGCAGTTTTCCGGATTTCCAGCTGATTTCGACATTACGCAGGCGCAGAGCATTGGAAGCGGTGACCATCATGATCATCGTCGTTCCCATTGTAACAAGTGCCAATATCACAAGATGTACGGTAGCCATATCGATCATAAGCAAACCCGATTATCCATCAGCTGTTTCTGTTCGGTATTTTTTTGAAATAATACATTCTGCAACCATAAAAGCAAGTGCCATCCAAATAAACCAGTTCCAGATTTCTCTTCCGAAACTGATGGATGCCATGGCGGATCTGATCTCGTCAGCGCTGTAACCGGCTATACTGACCACTCCGGCCACGGGAACAAGCTCCGACAAAAACTGTCGTGTCTCTGAGATTGATAACGAAGTAAAATCCGATTCCGATATGTTTTGATTGATGGCAATCGCTGTTTTTTTTCCGTCCAGTTGCAGTTCAAGCCAACCGGGCTCCCATTCATGCGCAGCATAGCGGACCCGCAGTCCCCGGGCGCTTGCCGATGTCTCCGGACGAATCTCGTCCCCGTTAAGCCGCATGGTCACCTGCGTGCCAAACTCGGCGAAGTAACGGTCAAATGGTGCCCCGAGGATATGCTCCCTTGCGCCCCCATGCTCCCATGCGACCACGTAGAGCAGCATGCGGTACACCAGCGGCGCATAGATAGGCTTGATGCTCAGATTGGACCAGCCCGGACTGAAGCCCATGGTACCGACCATCACCATGCCGTCACCGAAGGAGTGTTCCGTGAAGAGCGGTTCGCCAAGGTTGGTCCTCAGCACAGTGGCCCCGCCTCTGTCACCGTCACGCTGGTAACGCCAGTAGTGGAAGATGGCGGGCATGTCGATGCGCAGCTCCTCCTCGTCTTCGCTCTCGAAAAGTTCCGAGGCCAGCAGGTGACCGGCGTCGAGCGGCTGCAGTGAAGCGACTTCTTCGAACCTGCCGTACGTGCCTCGCATCCCCCCGAAGGAACCGGCGTTGAACCTGGCCAGGAACCGGTTGTAGTTATCCATGCTGCCCTGTTCGGAGGGCACAAAAAGCATCCCCCTGCCCTGCTGCACAAATTGCACAAGTTCTGCCTGGAGGTAATCGGGCACCCTTTGCGGGCTCTCCAGGATGATGGCATCAAAGGAGTCCAGATCATACTCCCTGAGCGTACTTATATCGGTGTGGGAAGCGTTGATGCGTGTTCCGGTTTCGCTTGCTGCAAACAGGGCCGGACGCAGATAGGACCGGCGGGTCCCATCCTCCCCGCGATCGGTGACAAGCAGCACGTTGCGGCTTTCGGGCACTTCAATGGAGAAGTATCGCTCATGGTCGAACGTATGGGTGCCGCCTTCGAGGAGTGCCCTTCCGCGCATGATCCCGGGCGTATCAGGAATGACCTCAAAAAGCAGCTCTTGCTCGCGGCCGGCCTCCAGGCTGATTTCATACTGCCCCATCCGTTCCCCGTCGATCTCAAGACTCAAATAGGCATTGTAGACGGGTTGGTCTCCGAAATTCCGCACGGTCACCGAGACCCCGACCGGTATTCCGGCGCCAAGGGTCTGCCCGGTCATCTCCACGCCGGTCACGGAAATGTTCCTGAACGTATCACCGCCGACCCGGATGAATGTCACCGGGTGCCAGTCGCGCGCGGCGTCTGCCGCCAGGAACCCGCCTTCCAGCTTTTCGAGCTGGGTTTTACGGGCATCGGAAATCCAGTAAATACGTCCGCCCCCGCCGGGCTCGTCATCCAACCTGTCCTGTATGTAGTTCATCCTCTGTGCAACATAGCCGCCCTTGTTGACGGTTTGCATCTGCTCAAGGAAACGCAGTGCCTCCGCCCGTCGCATGAACCGTCCCGATGTCAGTTCCCCGTGGGTGGATACGATGAGGAAGCGCGCGTCATCGCCGGCCTGGTCCACGATCTCGGTGGCGGCGCCGAGGGCCTGGTCCATGTAGGGTCCGGTCTCGTCGATCTGCATCATGCTGGGACCGTTATCCAGCAGGATGGCGATGTGGTCGCTCTGGGAAGGCGCCCCGAGCCAGCCGGCAACCTGCGGCGGCAGGAATGGCCGCGCGAGGGCAAGGGCCAGCAGCGCCACCGCCATCACGCGCATGGCCAGAAGCAGGTACCGCTTGAGGTTGATGCGCCTTATGGTGGACTTCTGCAGTTCCTGAAAGAAAGCCAGCGTGGAAAAGGCAATTTTACGCGGCTTTCGGAAGTTGATCAGGTGTATGATGACCGGTATGGCCGCCGCGGCCAGGGCCGCCAGCAATATTGGATTCAAAAAACTCATCCAAAAAGTGATATTTTATGTGTTTACGATGTTACCTGAAAACGCATGCGCCCGTCAGGGTATTTTCCATCATTTCCCTATGATAGCAAGAACAACGCAGACGATTCTCTTTTTTTTCCTGATCCTCATTATTGCTGCGGGATGTTCCGATGACTCCGGCGACCGCGGATGGTGGTCGGCCATCCCCGAAGAGGTTCCGGTGGTGCTCCTCTACCATGACGCAAACCTGGACGAAGCACTCGAGGGCCAGCGAATGATGGCAATGGAGGAGCTTTCCGACATGCGGACCGAAACCATATCGGCTATCCGCGAGCGCATCTCCGCCCCGGTCAGGCTCAAGGCCGTGGGCCTGTACCCCACGCCCCCCCATCAGCTCCAGCCGCTTTTCATTGTGGATGACCCGGGTCCCGGCCTTCGTACGATTGCGGAGCCGTTCCGCAGGGAATTCGCGGAAAACAGCTACCGGTTTCACGGAAACAGGATCCACATCCTGCATCTGGACCGCCAGAAACTGTATGCCGCACAGATCCGCGATCAGATTTTCCTCAGCCGCAACAGTGCCGCCGTTGAAAACAGCGTCCTGGCGTACAAAGGGGAGCATCCCGGTATCGAGATCGACGAGTCAGCGATGTCAGGAGGCTCGTACCTGCTGAACACGCCACAGCTTTCCCGGTGGCTCGGATTGCTGGGCGCTCCGCGCTACCTGCCGCGGTTTGCCGGAATGTTTGAGGGTGCGGGTCCGGCCGTGATCACCGTCTCCGGCGACCGGCACGATGACCCGCTGCTTGACGTGAGCCTCAGCGGTTCGATTCCGCTGGATATGCGGGAAGCCTCCGGTTTCATAACCACTTTCTCGGCGGAACCTGGCTCATCCGACCTGGATCGCTACATCCCGACTGACGCTGCATTTTTCGCCATTTTCCATCAGGCGCCGCAGACCAGGATGCCGGAAGAGCTGCCACTGGCCGGCCGCCTCGATTCGCTGCTGCTTGCAGACCGCGAACTGCTCGGCAGGTTGGGCGCCACACTGGAGCATCCGGTCGCATTCGTCACTTTTGAAGCCAGCGGCTTCCTTTCGGTCGGCGAACACATGTACCTGCGCCGCCTGCAGGACCCGACCGGTTTCCAGCGCATCCTGCGCGATCTGCACAGGGATGGCTATATCGATGAGAACAACGATGTTTTTCACGTAAACAGCAATGTTTTGGGCCGCCTTCTTGGCGGGACGCAAAGCAGGCTCACCGATTTTTATGTCATGCGGTCGGCCAATGCCGCCGTAGTCACCAAACGATCGGGCCTGGCACGCCGGATTGACCAGGACCGCCGCCGCCGGGCCGTTGTCTATTATGACGATGCGTACATGCGCATCCGGGAACGGCACCCCGAGTCCGTGAGTGTCTGGATGTATTCGCGGACCGAGCCTTTGCTCAACTATCTGAGTCCCATGCTCAATCCACAAAACCACGCGCGCTTCCTGGGGTCCCTCATGGATACTGGTGCCATGAGCCTGGTGCGGGAGGGAGACCGCCTGGCGCTGCGCATGGACACCTATTTCAGTGAAGACCGAACCGAGCCGGTGCGGGACGTCTGGGTTTTTGACCTGCGCGGTTCCCGGATCACCGGAAAACCCCTGTTCGCTAATATTGGGGGTGGTGCTCGTGACGAGATCCTTGTGGCTACAGAAAGCAATCAGATTTTCGGTATTGCCGCAGACGGTACCGGATTCCTCGAGATCAATACCGGTAACGACCTCCCGATAGGTTCGCCGCTGGTTTATGACTGGTATGCCAACAACCAGTACGCCATCCTCATTGCCGCCGGCAACAAAATCTACGCCTGGAACACGCGCGGGGTTCCGCTGCCCAACTTCCCGGTCACCATGGAGGAACGCATTACCGCACCCCTGGCACTGGCCGATGTGGCCCGTGATGGCCGGCCGGAGATGATCGTGGCAACAGCCGACCGCAAGGTCCACGTGCTGGACCAGCGCGGCCGCAATATCCAGGGCTGGCCGCAGGATGTGAACATCCAGGTCTCGCAGCAACCCGTTTTCCGCGATTTTGGTGACGGGCATAGTGTCTGGGTGACAGCCGGAAACGGGCTTTTCGCCTTCTCCCCGAGAGGCAACCTGCGGGATGGCTATCCCGTTTTCATCGAATCCGACTTTGGACCTGTCACATTCCACAGGAACCACATCCTAGCCGGTGCCGCGGACGGCCATCTCTACGCCATCGGCCCGGATCCTTTTTTCGCCGATTCACTGGCTGTTCCTCTAAATAATGGATTGGATAACGGGCTGGATGCGGACCAGGAACCCGTGACTGCCGCAGGTGCCGGATCTGGCACCCACCATGTACGGCGCGTCTACGTCGGCAACGCACCCATCCTGAATGCACCTATCGTTCAAACGCTTACCATTGATCATCCAGGCGCACAGCGGGTACGCGAGCGGATGATCGGCGTGCAGACCCAGGACGGCAACCTCTTTCTGCTGAACGAAGCCGGACATCTGAGGATGGCACGCAATATGGGGCAGCAGTCTGCTTCCTACGCCAACATGCTCATCACGGATCTTAACGGCAACGGCAGACCCGACATGCTGGGTGTTTCAGCCAACGGGCGGGTATATGCCTGGGAGATCGAATCAGGTGAACCTGTCCCGCATATCCCCTCTGCCTCCACGCGCTTCCCGGTTGTAATCGACATTCTGGGCAATGGACAGCCCGAACTCATCGGGCAGACACGAGACGGGCTGCGCTGCTGGTCTTTCCGGCGGCCACAAGATTAGCGGAGCATGTCCGGCCGGGATGAGCAAGGCCGGGCGGCCAGAGTCAGGGTGGATGGCAGCCAGGACGCGGCCGGTCAGGATGAAAGGATGTCGGCCAGTGCGTCGCCGACATGAGGGAAATGAAACTCAAACCCGTTCTCCAGGATCTTTTCCGGGATTACCCTCAGGCTTGTGGTGACCAGGACAGCTGCCTCGCCCAGCGCCATGTTCAGCGCAAATTCCGGCACACGGAACAGTGATGGCCGTGAAAGTGCATTACCCAGCTCCCTCGTAAACTCTTTCATGGTCACAGGATTTGGGGCTGCGGCATTCCAGGGGCCTGATATGCTCTCATTGTCCATGACAAAAAGAAAGGAGCGGCACAGGTCCTCTACATGGATCCACGGGAAATACTGGGAGCCCGGCCCGATGGATCCACCCAGAAAAGCGCGAAACACCGGCAGCATGGTGGCCAGCGCCCCGCCATCGCCGCCCAGGGCGACACTTATCCTTGGAGTAGAAACCCGGACTCCAAGCTCTCCGGCTTCTGCAGCCGCGTGTTCCCATTC
The DNA here is from genome assembly GCA_007132975.1 of Balneolales bacterium. GTDB lineage: Bacteria > Bacteroidota > Rhodothermia > Balneolales > Natronogracilivirgulaceae > SKNL01. The sequence goes on along the minus strand of SLNO01000103.1, from coordinate 12,310 downwards.
ACGGGTCAATTCTGCCAGAAAGTCATTTCCAGGCCCACGGCTTTCCGTAATCTTATCGGTGCCGCAGTCTCCATAATAGTTGACACCTGAGGCCGACAGGAGCAGCGCCGGCCTGCGATCCATGGCTCGCATGGCATCCACAAGCTTGCGTGTTGTCTGGATGCGGCTGTCCCACAGGCGTTTTTTCACCTTCTCGGTCCAGCGCTTGCCGAACAGCGATTCCCCCGCCATGTTGACGACAACATCACATCCGGCAAGATGTTCCCGGAGTCCTTCGTCGAAAGGAACATATCGGACACCTTCCTTATTTTCATGCCTTTCAGGGCTGCGGGTTGCGATGACGACGGAATCGCCACGGCCGGTAAGGGCGCGGACCAGGTGACTGCCAATGAAACCGGTACCTCCTGTTATGAATACGTTCATTTTACCCCCGGATTGGTTGCTCTTTTATATGTCACAATATCGAGAAATACTGGAGCGCGTAGAAGTATACGGCTGCCGCCGGGGCTGAAAAAAGAATGGCATCGAGCCGGTCATACAGCCCGCCGTGCCCGGGCATGAGCCCGGAGGAGTCCTTGATGCCCGATGAGCGCTTGAGTTTGCTCTCGGCCAGGTCACCGGCGGGACCCATCAGCCCAACAATCAAGGCGAATGGAAGGGCGGCTTCCAATCCAAGCGGGTAGTCGCTGATAAAGTACATGCACAGGCCAAGTGCCAGAAAGCTCCCGAAAAAGCCCCATAGGAACCCCTCAATGGTTTTGGCCGGACTTATTTTCGGTGCCAGTTTGTGCTTGCCCATGGTTTTACCGCCGAAAAAGGCGAGCGTGTCATTAGTCCAAACCATGAGCAGCATGGTTAATGTGAGGATGAATCCGGTGCGGTCGTCTCCCGTCTGCCTCAGAATGATCAGGCCGGACATGAGTGCGGGGACCATCACTCCCACAAGTATGGTGGAAAGCAGGTGCCTCCACCCCTCAGTGTGATCGCGGAAGATCTCGGTCACCAGTATGAGCAGCAGCACACCCAGAAAAAGCATCCAGGCCATACCGGGAACCACGGCCATCAGGATTACAGGTATGCCCAGCAGCACGGCCATGACGGTACGTGTATGCATCTCCTGCCGGGTCAGCATGGAGATAATCTCAAGCTGTATCACTATTGTGACCAGTATCAGGCCTCCCGTGAAATACCATCCTCCCAGCCAGGCTGCCAGCAGAAACACCGGTGCTGCCACAACGGCACTGCATATGCGTTTTGTCAGTTCAGACGCCGTTTTCATCATCGTCGTCAGGATCACCCTTGCCCTCGTAATCGATCTTGCCCTGTTTCCACTCTTCCAGGGCCTTGTAGGCGTCATCGGCCTGTTCTGCAGGCACGTAGACAAAAAGGGCGGACAGATCACCAAAGTTAACCGTATAGGCACTGTCTTTTTTTGACAGCACTTCGCACTCAAGCCCCTGGTCTTTCAGGAACGCCTGGACGAGACGGGCTTCACTTTCGATACTGGTTTCGTAGACGCACTTCCAGTTCTCTATGTTGTCCGGTTGGATTTTTTCATTAAACATGTTCACTCCCGGTTGGTGGTGTGGTGTATGGCACGTATCAGCATAATAGTAGCTCCCAGACTTATCAACAAGAGCCATACGGGTGGAAATTCCGCTGTCGACATCTGTTCCATAATGTATTCGGGATACATTGATGCCAGGAGGACGCTGCCACCGTTGTTGACGAAATGGCCAGCCATGGCGGGATAGAGGCTGTCCGATTTCCAGACAACCCACGCCAGCAGCATGCCGATCACTGCCAGCGGTATGACCTGTGTCAGCCGGATGTGGTAGATGCCGAACAGCAGTCCGCCAATGATAATGGCCGCCCAGACGCCCCATGATTTCTCAATAGCGCGCTGGAAATACCCACGGAAGAGCACTTCCTCACAGATCGATGGCACCAACCCTACGTGGATCAGGGTCAGCAGCACAATATGGTCGCCTGTCAGGAAGTTTTTGAGCATCTCTATCTGGCTCTCCTCAAAATCCATGTAGCCATCCGTGAACGGTATCTGGGCATTCAGCCAAGAAAGAAGCCAGACCAGTGGCTGCATGACGATGATCAGCAGGGCGGTCTGAAGGGTCACCGGAAGGGTGCGGGCATCGGCCTTGAGGCGCAGGAACACCGATCTCTTTCCGGAGGTCAGGATCCCGGCCATCAGCCATGTGGCCAGCCCAAGGAACAGGATCTGGCTCAGGGAATTGGCGATGAAAAGGACATCGAGGTGCTCCAACAGCATGTTGGCATCGAACGCCAGCAGATCCTCTCCCTGCACCAGAAGATACACAACGGCGGCACCCGTGCCGAAAAGCTGGAAGAGCAGGAACGAGACAACAAGCCAGATGAAAGCCAGGAGCCACAACGGGAATCCGTTGCGTTCGGCCCAGCTTTGCTCGTGGAGGTAACCGCTGGGAATACCGCTATCGGATGGTGTCGCAGGGCCGCCGGACCGGCTATCCGGCGTGCTGTCATGGCTGCTGGAGGAAAACTCAGGCATTACTACGGATGATCGGGGATGAAATTTTCATGACCGTGGTACCGACACACAGACGTATGATTAAAATCGTCATGAATATTCTATGTGTCCTTGTGAATCCAATGATTTTAATCACATGAATCCTTGGTTATTACAGTTCCGGCTGCGGGGCACGTCCCATGAACTTGGCGCCAAGCAGGCCGCTCAGGACGTTAAGCAAGCCATAGGTAACGGCACTCATCGAGAAGTTCTGGATAATGGTGCCGACCGAATAGAAGTCCCGGAACTGGGTGTAAATGGCATCCACCATGTCTTCCTTTGCGGCGGCCGGGATCTGCTCGGACATTTCAATGTTCGCAATGAGTGCTGCCTGCAGGTTTTCTATGTAGGACGGGTCTACCAGCGGCCATAGAAGCGTAAGAAACTGGGTGATGACCGCCATCACGATACCCGCCACAAGGCCGATGACCGCTCCCTGCCCGATCTTCATTTCTGGTCCGTATTCATTGATGAAAAACTTCACCGCCAGCACGCCTGCGAATATCGCAACAAGGCATCCGATCGTGGACCAGAGGATAGTGCCACTGAAAAGATTGCCTGACGGTTCCGAATGAATGGTTATATAGCCACCTATGGTGGATACGAGAAACACCACAAAACCAAAAACCACGCCTGCCTTAATGGCAGCGTTCCAGATGTTTTTATTCTGAACAGGTTCCATGCGGGTTGCCTATTTGTTAAGATTTACGGTGAATAATCAGTGCAACGAGTAGGAGCGTTCCGGTGGCCAGGCCCCAGAACAACCCTGTCAGCAGCCTTATCGGGTCCGGGGAGTGCCACACCTGGAACAGATTGGCTGCCCCATCCGCGACCACGATCAGCGATGCCAGTGCAAATATCCTGACAATATACGGTTTTGCCCTGACCACCACATCCAAAAAAAACGAAAACACGATCATTGCAAGCGGCAGGGCCGTATATATGCCGATGCAGCGGCTGCATGCCGCCAGCGGGACGCCTCCAACGTGAAAACTGCGGGCGAGCTGCTGGTGGCAGACCCTGGAGAGCAGCTGCCTCTGCCAGCTTTCGTGCCACTCAGTTAGGGTGCTGGAAAACAGCGGCGGACTCCAGGCTGCAAAGGCGAAAAACAGCGCGATGAGAATGGCCGGCAGCAGGAGCGGATGTCGGACGTTGGTGCCGGGAAGCTGCGGGGCGTCCTTCCGTTCAGGATTACTGGCCCGATCCATTCAGCTGCCCGTTTTCCGGCTGTCCACCAGCAGGGAGATGTCCATGGCCCTTACCGAGTGCGTAAGCGCTCCGGATGAGATGAAATCCACCCCGGTGGCGGCAATGTCGCGCAGCCTTTCCAGGGTCACGTTCCCGGACGCTTCGGTCAGGATGCGCCCCCCGACCCTGCGCACCGCCTCACGCATGGCATCCAGCGACATATTGTCCAGCATCACATAATCGACACCTCCGCAGTCCAGCACCTCCTGAAGCTCATCCAGTGTGGTGACCTCGATCTCAATGCCGGCCTCCAGTCCGCGCTGCTCCCGGTACTCCGAGCAGAGCCCGATCGCCTGCGCAATGCCGCCGGCCATGCGAATGTGGTTTTCCTTGATGAGGAAGCGGTCGTCAAGACGCATGCGGTGGTTGGTTCCACCGCCCACCTGTACGGCCATCTTGTCCAGGTAACGGTGTCCTGGCGCCGTTTTGCGCGTATCAAGGATGCGCGTACCGGTGGATTCCAGCTCCTGCAGATACAATGCGGTCTGCGAGGCTATGCCGCACATGCGCTGCAGGAAATTGAGAAGCGTGCGCTCGGCGCTAAGGATGGGCGCAAGAGGTCCGTGGAGGCGGGCTATCACCATGCCGGGCGTCAGGCGGTCCCCATCCTGCAGGGCGGTTTCAAAACGCACGTCTTCGCTTACCACCTGCTGGATGAACCCGGCCAGGCCGATGCCGGCCAGAACCCCATCCTCCCGGCTCACCAGAATGGCCGATCCGGTTTCACTGCCGCTGAAGATGGCATTGGTGGTGATGTCGCCGGTGCCGAGATCCTCTTCCAGCGCCAGCGATACAATGCGCTGCACGTGTTCAGGCCATTGCTGCATAATCATGGATTCTTTTCAGGAAGGATGGGGGGACCCGGATGGGGCGACGCGTGGCCATATCCACAAAAACCAGATCCACCCTGCCCAAAACGGCAGGTCTGGGGGCGCCGGCGGGACGGATATCGTACCAGGTGACCAGCTTGACGGTCGGCTCGTCGTAGATCATCAGGCGGCAATCCATGAGTTCGTCGTAGCGGATGGGCTGCTTGTAGCGGACATCCACACCCGCGACGGGCAGCATCACGCCATTGCGTTCCATTTCGGCATAGGGGAGCCCGGCCTTGCGTATGAACTCGGTGCGGATAACCTCGAAATATTCCAGGTACCGGCTGTAATAGACCACGCCCATTTTGTCGGTCTCGCTGTACCGGCTGCGGAGTGGCATGGTGTAAGTAAGGATTGGGGGACGGTCCGGCAGCATAAGATAGTTTTTTTGTCGGGTCTCTTGGACGTGGCGCAATTATCCACTGTTGAAGACCTGGCGGGGCAATTGGTCAGCTGGATTTCTTCGGCTTGCTGCTTTTGCCGCTTTTACCGGAGGCATCCTTCCACGCGCCCATATTGGAGTATTTCTCGATGCGGTGCATTTTCAGTTCCTCGGCGGACATCCTGGAAAGACGGTCCAGACTTTGAACGAGCTGATCGCGCATGGCATTGGCGGCCGCGGTGTAATCGCGGTGCGCCCCGCCAAGCGGTTCTTTTATGATACCGTCAATGACGTTGAGCTTCATGAGGTCCTGGGCGCTGAGCTTCAGGGCCCGGGCGGCCTGTTCCTTGTAGTCCCAGTTCTTCCAGAGGATGGAGGAGCAGGATTCGGGGGATATGACGGAGTACCAGGTGTTTTCCATCATGTAGACCTCGTTGCCCATGCCGATGCCGAGTGCTCCGCCGCTGGCCCCCTCGCCGATGACGATGGTGACGATGGGAACTTCCAGCAGGGCCATTTCACGCAGGTTGCGGGCGATGGCCTCGGCCTGTCCGCGCTCCTCGGCTTCGAGGCCGGGAAATGCGCCGGGCGTGTCGAGCAATGTGATGACCGGCACACCGAATTTTTCCGCTGTTTTCATCAGGCGCAGGGCTTTGCGGTATCCGTCGGGGTTGGGCATGCCGAAGTTGCGGTATTTCCGGCTGTTGGTGTCACGGCCTTTCTGGTGGCCGATCACCATGACCGAACGGCCCTCGAAGGTGGCAAAGCCGCCGATAATCGCCTTGTCATCGCTGAAGCAGCGGTCCCCGTGAAGCTCCACGAAGTTCTCCATGATGTTGTAGACGTAGTCGAGCGTGTATGGCCTGTCGGGATGCCGGGCCAGCTGCACCCGCTGCCAGTGTGTCAGATTGGTGAAAATGGAAGCGCGCAACTCCTCCACCCGCTCCCGGAGTCGTTTGATCTCGGGCAGCAGCACATTGTCATCGGTGATATTCAGCTCACTGAGTTCGGATATCTTTTTTTCCAGCTCAATGATCGGTTTTTCAAAATCAAGATAGTTCATACTGTCAGGTCGCTAATGTGTCGATGTCACGGGTGTATCGGCAACACGGTTGATACGGTGCAAGGTTGCCTCATTTGCGTTCAGCTTTTCACCAGAAGCGCCAAATCGCCGGTCCGGCTGTCAAAGAACGCCAAAAATACTGCGAATTTTGAGAATCCAAACCATCCAGACGGCTTCAATGACGATTTTTTTTGACATTTTGGAGACCCCTTCCGTCCTCTCACGGAAGATGATGGAAATCTCCTTCAGAGTGAACCCGGCCTTGTATGCACGGAAATGTACTTCAATCTGGAATGAATATCCATTCGACCTTATTTTATTCAAGTCTATTTTTTCCAGAACCTTGCGGGCTATGCACTTGAAACCGGCCGTGGTGTCGCGCACCGGCAATCCCGTTATGACCCGCGCATAAAGGTTGGCCGTATAGGAAAGTATGAGCCGCGAGAGCGGCCAGTTGATGATGCTGATGCCATTGATATAACGCGAGCCGATGGCCACGTCGCAGTTGCCCTGTTTCACTTCGCGGATCAGCCGGGGCACATCTTCCGGATCATGGGAAAAATCCGCATCCATCTCGCAGATGTACTGGTAGGATCGCTCCAGGGCGTAGTTGAACCCTGTGACATAGGCCGTCCCAAGGCCCAGTTTGCCGGATCGCTCGATCATGTGGATCCGGTCTCCATGCTTCTCCTGCAGCTGTCTCACGGCGGCCGCGGTTCCGTCAGGCGAGCCGTCATCCACCACAAGCACATCCACCGGCTCCTCAAGCCTCAGGAGATGCGGGATGATCTTAACGATGTTGTCCGCCTCATTGTACGTGGGGATGATTATCAGGGTGTCCCTGGTTTCAGTTGCACTTTTTTCGGCCATTCCTATTGTCCCTTACCTTTTAATACGGTCATAATGGTGTTGATCAGGATCTTGAAATCCATTTTCAATGAAATATTTTCCACATAGAACAGGTCGTACTTCGTCTTTTCCATCACATCTTCCAGGCTTTCGTCGTACTTCCATTTCACCTGCGCCCAGCCGGTAATGCCCGGCCTTACCCGGAGCCGGCGTGAGTACAGCGGAATTTTCTTTTTGAACTGTTCGACAAAATACGGCCTTTCCGGACGAGGCCCAACCAGGCTCATATCCCCTTTCAGGACATTCAGGAACTGGGGAAGCTCATCGAACCGGAGTTTGCGCAGCCAATAGCCCACAGGCGTGATCCGGGGGTCGTTGTCGGTGGCCCAGACCGGTCCGCTTTCCTTTTCGGCGTCTATGAACATGGTACGGAATTTGAACATGGTGAACATCTTGTCGTATTTGCCCACACGTTTCTGGCTGAAAACGGCCGGCCCTTTGGAGGTCATCCGTATAAGTACGGCGATGACCAGCATCAGCGGCACGGCAAGGACCAGGATCAACAGCGACAACACAATATCCATGAGCCGCTTGATGAACTTCTCCCAGGTGGGCATGGGGTCGGGCATGACATCGATGAGCGGCAGGCCGAAAATCTGGTTTGTCTGGTTCAGGCCGGTGATCATCTGATGGAAATCCGGCAGGATCTTGACCGAGACGTCCGGTATGTCGATCTGGTCCAGGATGGTGATCAGGTTGTCCCGCTCCTCCTGCTCCAGCGCCACGATCACTTCCTGCACCTTGTGTTCCAGCACCAGCTCCCTGACCTCGTCGATGGTCCCAATCACCATTTCGCGGTCGACCCGGCTCTCTTCGGAACTCATACCGTTCAGACGCAGAAAACCAACCACGTTCATCCCGGATGTACGGTGCCTTTCAAGGTTTTCGTGGACGGATTGTGCGGCCGGGCCGGTGCCGACGATGAATGCGCGATGCAACCCCTGTCCGCGGAGGGCGCGGTGTTTCTGGATGGTCCGGAGGATGAAGCGGCTGGTGGATACGCACCCGAACACGACCAGCCAGTAGGTGAGCGTGACCCATTTGGCCTGGTGCAGGTTGTCCGATGTCCAACCCAGCGAGTCGATGAAAAGAAGGAAAAACAGGATCAGCGTGCCAATGATCGATATTTTCGCCACCCTTATGATCTCATCGAAACGCGAAATCAGGTAGAGGTGCCGGTACAGCCCGAAAACGCCGAATATGGCAATCCAGAAGATCGATATGACCGCTCCAGGCACAAACAGGCTGTAGGGCCCGATGCCCGACGGGGCGCTCATCCACCCCAGCTCAAAACGGATGTAGTAGAAGATATACCATGCCAGTATCAGAAAGATGAAATCACTGACGATGGTGCTGATTATTTCCCTGGCCTTTTCCAAATCAATAGCTTTAAATAATACGGTCCTTTTATGCGGGTCCTTTTATATGCGGGTGTTAGGCAGATTTTGTGGAAAAAAACCGAAACGGTTGCAGGTTTACGACAGCGACTCGTTATATTTGAGCTTTCCGTTCTGTCATAAAAAATTTCAGTAACCGTATAATATAACGTGTTCCGGCTCATAAAAGAAACGTCTAAAGGCAAAGCCCGCAGGGGAGAACTCCATACCGATCATGATATCATACCCACCCCCATCTTCATGCCTGTAGGAACGGCCGGCACGGTCAAGGCCGTGGACACGTCCACGCTCACCGATAAAATCGACGCCCCGATCATCCTCGGAAATACCTACCATCTGTACCTGCGTCCGGGCAATACGATCATGGAACAGGCCGGCGGCCTCCATGCATTCATGAACTGGCCCCGGGCGCTGCTTACCGATTCGGGTGGATATCAGGTCTTCTCCCTGGCCGACATCCGGAAGCTGGAAGCCGACGGCGTGGTTTTCAAAAGCCACTTGGACGGCTCCTCCCACAAGTTCACACCGGCGCAGGTTGTTGAGACGCAACGCATTCTCGGATCTGATATCATGATGGTGCTGGATGAGTGCCCGCCCTATCCCGCGGAGGAGTCGTATGTGCGCAAATCGCTTGACCTGACCCATCGCTGGGCAGGTGAGTGCCTGGACGCGTTCCGGAGCGGTGACGGACGATACGGGCACCGGCAGTTCCTTTTCGGCATCTGCCAGGGAGGCGTCTATCCGGAACTGCGCCGCAAGTCCGTGGAAGTGCTGTCGGGCATGGGCTTTGACGGCATGGCCATTGGAGGGCTGAGCGTGGGCGAGCCGCCAGAGATGATGTACGAGATCACCGATGTGAGCACGGATCTGCTTCCGCGCGACAAACCGCGTTATCTGATGGGAGTCGGCACGCCCGGCGACCTTCTGGAATCCGTAGCCCGCGGCGTGGACATGTTCGACTGCGTGATGCCGACCCGCAACGCCCGCAACGGGATGCTTTTCACACGGAACGGGATCATCAACGTCAGAAATGCACGCTGGAAAACGCATTTTTCTCCCGCTGATGAGGGTTTTCCATCCGATCTGTGCACCAATCACACCATGGCCTACCTGCACCATCTTTTCCGTGCCGGCGAGATCCTGGGGATTCAGCTTGCAACGGCCCACAACCTCACCTTTTACCTCTGGCTGATGGAGCAGATCCGCAGCCAAATCGAGGACGACACTTTTTACGACTGGTACCCGGGGATGGCTGCCAGGGTGACCTCACGCCTCTGAACAAGGTTGCCGCACAGCTAGGTATTGCCAGTCCGTTGGTTCTCGCATCTCTACGATCTCGTATTCCAGCGTTCTCGCATCTCTGCGTTCTCGCATCTCTGCGTTTTTGTATTCCATCGTTGTTGCACCCCTGCGTTCTCGCATCCCTCCGGCTCAGCCAGGGAGGGAAAACGCTATCGATTTTCTCTCGGGGTCTCTTCCCCCCGGTCAATCATCCTGAGCGTCGGATGGCGGTAAATAAGCGTCTTGACAAGCACATCCAGATCCAGCCAGATCGAATAGTTTTGCAGATAGTAAAGCTCGTGCATCTGCTTTTCATCCTCGTGGTAAAGCCGGTTCTCCGACAGCTGGCGGAATCCCGTGAGACCCGGTTTCACATTGGCGAAACGGGGTTTGCGATCGGGCACCACTGGTCCGCCTACCATGCTGATTTTACCAGTGACAACATGCCACAGCAAGATGTACCTGTTTTTCCATCTGTGAACGGAATATGGAAGGAAGAGCTTGATGGCATGGGTGACAGACTCCGAAACGGGCAGAAGTATTTGTGTACGCCTGGCGTTTTGCAGCCATACGGCAGGCAGCAGAAGTGGCGTGAGAACCGTCAGGAGCGGAAGTGCGAGGCCCAGATCCAACAGTCTCTTCAGGAACAGGTTCCACCTTGAGAAATACGGCAGGTTCACATCCATGACGGGGATGTCGTCGAGATACTCCACATTCGTCTTGCCCACGATGTAGTCCAGGGAATCGGGGACGATCCTTGGGTAGACGGAGCTGCCTCTGAGCTCAGCGATGATGCGGAGGATCTGGTCATGGTCCACGGCCGGCAGGATGAAGATGATCTCATCGGCTTCGTGATAGCGCACCAGCTGGGGTATGGCGCTGCGATCGCCTATGACCGGCACGTTATCAATCTCATCCAGGTCATAACCGGGGTCCTGTGCGACCAGACCCACCAGTTTGTATCTCCAGTCGGCGCGGGAGCGGATCTTGCGGATGAGCTGCGGCGTCTTCTCATTGAGTCCCACCAGCAGCACTTTCCTTTCCAGGAAGCTTCCGGGGATATTGGGCGCCCTGCGCGACCGGTTGATTTTTATCAGCCGGATGATGCTCAGGATCAGCACCCCGGATATGCAGCTCAGTAGCAGGATCAGCCGGGAGAAGGCGAAATCGCGCAGGAAGAAGGTTACTACCACTACGCCGGCAAAGGCGATGATGGTGCTTTTTATGACTGCCGGAAGCGAGAATCGGCTTTTTCCGTACAGGTCGTAGTAGACGGCCGAGCCGATGAATATGACGCTCAGGAGCAGGTTGACAAACAGGTATTGGATGTGGTAGAGACTGGTGATGTCCGGCGGTGCGATGTCATAGCGCCAGATGAAGAAAAGGATTACCAGTATGTTCAGAACGGCTAGGTCCGTGATGGGCTGCGTGAGTTTCCTGACAACGGTTGACAGGTAGGAGAAGACCCCTTTTAGCACGATGCCCGAGAGGATGAACACGCGAAAGAACAGGGTGTATCCAAAACTGTAATGTTTTCGGAAGAACAGGTACATCGCCTTGTTGAAGGTCACCACATAGTCCAGGTTCTCCTTTTTGGTGCTTTCACCCTTGTAATGGATGATGCTCGTTTCGGGGACGTAGTCGATTTCCCATCCCATCTGCCGCACACGGTAGCACAGGTCGATATCTTCCCCGTACATGAAAAACTGTTCGTCAAAGCCCCCGGCTTCTTTAAGGACCTCGGTGCGGAAGAACATGAACGCCCCGGAAAGTACAGGTACGCGGCTCTGCAGGTTTTCGTCCTCCGCACCCATGTAATAGGCCGAAAAGCGTTTGCTGCGTGGGAAAAGGCGGCTGAGCCCCAGGATCTTCCACAGGGCGGTCATGGGGGTGGGCACGCTCCGGCGCGATTCGTATGCGAATGAGCCGTCGGGGTTGAGCATTTTGCATCCGGCAGCGGCGGTCTCCGGGTGGGACTCCATATGGCGGTGCATTATTTCGAGGGTATCCTGCCGGACGATGGTATCCGGGTTGATCAGAAGCGTGTAGGCACCCCGTGCAAGGCGGATCGCCTGGTTGTTGGCTTTCCCGAAACCGGTGTTTTCGCGGTTTTCGATGTAAGTGACGTGCGGATAGCGGCGTTTGAGATAGCTTACGGATCCGTCGGACGAGGCATTGTCCACCATGAATATTTCGAGCCGGAAGCGGCCTTTTGCCTTATCGAGCGATTCCAGCAGGTTGGCAGCGAACTCCTTGACGTTATAGTTTACGATGATGATGCTGATATCAATGGTATCGTGCCTGCTGCCGGGTGTATCTGTATTTTTGCTCCTTTGTTCCGAATCCGGGTTCATGTACGGGTCCTGCAAATTCTGTTCGATGGCGTGGTCAGTGGAGGCGGCAAGATGCCTGGGCCTCGGGCCGGGTCGAGGGAAAATACACAAGGCTGCGTAAAAAAAGTAGCGCGGGGCGATGTTCCCCAAACGCCAAGCGGCCCGCAGAGGGGAGCTGTTGAGAGGGAGCATCACCTGTGCGGGCCGCTGTGGGGATAAAAAAAAGATGAGGCGACGACCTACTCTTCCGCTTGTGGCAGTA
>SLNO01000118.1 GCA_007132975.1 Balneolales bacterium | reverse complement strand
TCCTGCGGCAGATCATACCTGATCTGCGTAACGGGATTGAACGGGTTCGGATAGTTTTGACCAAGGTCGAACTCGTTCGGCACACCGGCAAGCGCATCCTCCCGGTCGGCATCGGTAAGCATATGCTCCAGCGACTCCCATGCCCCCTTGTAGGGAGCATCGGGATTGCGGTCGTTGCCGAAGATGTCCGTCCTGATGGCCGGCAGGAAACTGCCCGCAAGGTTGTTGTCGCCCTCGGACTCCGGGGCCAGTCGCAGGTCGCGGTCCGACCGGTAGTGCACAAACGTGGTGCGCGAGTTGAGATCCACACCCGACAGTTCCCGCCACTCTTCCAGCGTCGCAGCTTCGTCGCCTTCAAACCGGCCGATACTCGCTCCGGGAGCCACATCCAGCAGGTTGCTGCGCACGTTCCGGAGGTCGCCGGCGGACCAGATCCACGCATAGGCACCCTCGCTTTCATGGCCGTGCCGGTTGCTCAGAATGTTGTTGATCATGAAGAACACCGGCGGGTTCTCGCCCGGCTCCACATCCTCCCAGCCGATGGCCGCCGACTGCCCGGTCTGCCCGGTCGCGCCCAGGTGGATGGTGTTGTGGAAAATGTTGTACCGCTCGCCCTGTCCTTCCCGGTGGATGGAAACTCCATAGAGCCTGTTTTCCTGGCTGGTCCCTCTGCTCTCAAAGCCACCGGTAAAACTTATCATATTGTTGACCAGAAAATTCTGGCCTTCATTGAAGCCGATGTTGATACCGGCAGCATATTTGGGGGTGGATGTGTTCACTCCCGACATGTAAATCTGGTTCTCCCTGATGTTGGTGTTGCGAGTCCGGACCAATTCGATGCCTGCGTACCATTCGGGATCGGGATGGTGGCCGGTGACTTCGATGATGTTGTCGCGGTAATTATTGTTATCGACATAAAACGTGGCTATAGCGCGATGGCTGGCGAAAATCTGGCTGGTCAAGACGTCTGCCTGCACCCGGAGGACCGGATCGTCGCTGCCAAGGAGCCGGACTCCGTCCCGGAAGGGATGTTCAGCGGAGCCGATGTGCAGATCTTCCAGCCGGATACTCTGCGGGACGGCCGTGGCCTCCTCATCGCGGTGCACATGCACGCCCGCCGCGGCAGTTTCGGTCCCATTTTCATGGCTGACATCCAGACTGCGCAGGACAACGCTGCGTGAGGATCCGCTGATGCGGATGGCCTGTCCGGCTTCGGGGTCTTCCAGATGGAACCTGATTTGGCGCTGCTCGCCGCCGTCGATGGTGATGTAGGAGGTGTTTTCGATGTGCACGGGATGCGCAATCCGAATGGTGATGCCGGATGCGGCGGGCTCGATCCTCATGCGCGTGCCGTTGGTGAGATCGTCGCGCGTGAGCTGCAGCTGCGCTCCGGTCTCGTCAAGGTCCTGGTGGATGAGGAACCGGAAGTCGCCCTCCGCCCCGTTGAGGTTCAGATCGGCGATCGCCTCGGCCAGTGTGGCATATCCCCTGTCGTGATCGCCCTGCGGGATGTGGTAGTCGCCGAAGAGCATGGGTGTGAGCGTTGGCTCCGGCTCGTGGGCCCCCATGTATGGGAACATGGGATGGCGGGGATTGCCAAGGATGTCAGTCGGGACCACATCGGGTACCCCGCGGCCGGTGAGTGCCTGGTCGCCTTTGGACGCTTCACCGAGCAGCAGCGGCAGCTCCCCTTCCCCGAAGGCGAAATCCACCGGTACGCTGGCCGCGAGATCATCACCCGTCGCTGTGCGGAAATCCTCGAGGGCGGTGATCAGCTGATCATCAACATAGCCCAGTGGCACATCCTCCTGCACATGCCAGTTGTTGGCCTCGGCAAACCAGCCGATGCCGGACTCGTAGAAGAGTCCGAGCGCGCCATCCGGACCATCATTGTTGGCGTAGGCGTTGACGAAAATGTTGTTCCGGACATCCACGGAGGCGCCACTTCCATGCTCGCCTGCGAGCCGCAGGACGGACGATGAGCCCCCGGCATTACCCTTCAGATGTACCGAATTGTGATACACGCGAACATCACCTGACGACTGCTGGTAGTCCGTATCCACAAAGATCCCGCTGACCGTCGCGGTCAGACCGGAGGCATCATCCGCCGAAACGACTCGTATCATATTGTTGGCCAGCAGGTAGTCATTCCAGATCTGCTCGATGTGTACGCCGTGCCTTGTTCCCTGGTCAACGGACGGCTCCAGGATCGCGATCTCATTGTTTTCAATGGTGAAACGGCCTCCGCGAAGCGTCATGGCGGATGCGGTTTCTAGCCCGTCACCCGAGTTGTGGATGCGGTTATCGCGGATATCCACATCGAACCCATGGCTGGAGAAAACGATGGCGCCGGCGTGGGTATGCATGGTGTTGCCGGTCAGGTTCATTAAACCGGGGGTGCCTGCCGCAACATTTACAGCCATACCGAACGGAGCTGTTTCCGAGCCAATGGTGTTGCCGGTGACAGTGATGTTGGCAGGACCGGCTTCGCCCGTATCGGTGCCTGTGGCGATGGCCGTCGGCAGATGCGGCAGCCCCTCATCCCGCGTGAAGACCAGATCTCTGAGCCGGATGTGCTGCGAGGTGGAGGGGATATTTAATACGCTGCCCAGTTCATGGTCCCCGGTGTAGTGGAACGTGAGCCCGGTGTCGTTGGAGGATGCATCAGTGGTCCAGGTTGTGCCAGTGACATGGCTTGAGCCATATGTACCCGCGCCACCGCTCCCGCCCGTGCCGTCATGGTCGGGCAACCCGTCCACGGTCACATAAGCCGACCAGATCACAAAGGGATGATCCAGCGTAATCACAGGCGAGGTGCCGGCCTCGGGTACGATCTGAAGCTGGGTATTCTGGTAGAAACGCCGGTTGAGACTCAGATTCTCGCCGGTTTCGTCAAGGTCATCGGTAATGATGAAGCGGATGTTGGACGTCACCTCGTCCACTGTATTGACCCAGTTGATGGCTTCGGCAAGCGATTCAAAGCCGGTTTCCTGATCGCGCGGCGGGATGTGGTAGTCAACCGGGGTGAAAAACTCGTCCAGCAGGTCAAAGACGCCCTGGCGAACTTCCGGAAGGAAGGCGTAGAGCTGGTGGCCGGGACAATCGGTGTAGATGCCGCTATCGCGGTGGCCGGAGATCCTGTTGATGTTGCCGCCGGGGCTGTAGTGCTGCGCCGTGCCCAGGGGATCGATCTCGAGTTCAGAAGACTTCCAGGCGAGCATTTCGTTGAGGCTGAACAGTGCGTCGCCGGTCGGCATCGTATTGTTGTAGTTGCCGATGACGCAGATGCCCATGGTGTTGGCGTTGAAGCCGCTGAAGTGGGCGCCGATGACATTCCTGTTGCCGTCCAGGTTGTAGGCCCGGCCCTGGTAGATCACGCCGTTGGCATCCACCAGCCAGTTGTAACCGATATCGGCCCAACCGCGCCCGTTGACGTGGAAATCCCAGTAGCCGCGGACCACGGCGGCAAAATCGGAGGATGTGGTGTTGCCGGCTGAGTGATGGACGATCAGATGTGTGACGTTGGTGACGCTCCGGCTTGCGGTGTTGGACAGGCCGAGGGTAGCGCCCCAGGTGGTACGATCAATGTACTCGGGAAGCGGATAGACGACGGGGCCGTCACCGGTCTGCAGGGTTGCGTTGTCTTCAACGGCCTGCAGGATTGCGTTGTCTTCGCCGGACTGCAGTGTTGCGTTGTCTTCGCCGGACTGCAGTGTTGCGGATCCACCGGTGCCTGTCGGCTGCTGGCTCCGCATGCGCCGCTCCTCCGGAGTGTGCCGTCTGATTTCGGCCTCGACATGTTCCGGCGTGGCGCCCGGACTGATGAAATGCAGGATGAGATCGCGCAAAACCGGAGCTTCGCCGCTCTCATGGCGCTGCAAGGTCATTCGATACTGGATGTAGCGGGTCTCCGTATCGGCGAAAATCAGGTTGCTGTGGTGGCGTTCGGAGTCGGCCTTGGTATGGTCGTCGTAGCCGGAGTGGATCCATTCGCTCCATATGCGCCCGTTGGACGAGGTTCGGAAATCGATATCTACGAGAGCGGGTTCCGGCGTGTCAGCGTCCCAGCTGGCGGCGATTCCGAGGAACGGATCAGCGCCTTCGGCAGGCACGGCGATGGGGGGCGAAATCCATCCGGCTCGCAGGTGACCGTCGACCAAAGTTCGGCCTTGCGGAGATACGCTCAGCGCCTCCGGCAGATCCCCTGCCTCGCGCACTACAGCAAGAACGCCTCGGTCGTGCGCGTGGGCGGCGTGGGAATGCACGCCGGCGTCGGCCTCCGCGACGGCATCGGCGTCATCCGAGAGGTCTGCGCCGTCATCCGGCAGCATGACCGCCACGCCGGCAGCCTGTTCGGGGACAGGCTGGTCCAGCATAAGCGTGATGCGGTGGTTGAAGCCGAGCGTGCGCTCGTTCTGCTGCGCCGTGGTCTGCATGGCCGTGGCAAGGAGCAGGGCCGACATCCACAAGAATAAAAAGGAAAAAGTATGGTAGGACTTCATGGCGCTTTGGTTGCGTTTCGCGGTTTTTTTTGGGTGGATGGGGCTGCAGCCGGTGACAAAGCGGCAACCCCTGCCAGATTTTGCTATCCTGTCATTTTATAAGTGTCATCTGCCGGCTGGAGACATAGCTGCCGGCCTGCAGTCGGTAGATGTAAACGCCACTGGACAGCGCGGAGGCATCGAACGGGATCTGGTGCGCCCCGGCCGCCTGGCGCTCGTTGACCAGTGTGGCTACGCGCTGGCCGGTGATGGTGAAGACATCCAGCCGCACCTGCGCCGATTCGGGCAGCTCGTAGCGGATGACGGTCACGGGGTTGAACGGATTCGGGTAGTTCTGCTCCAGCAGGTAGCGCTCGGGCAGGCCGGTCAGTTCCTCGTCGGCGGAGACAGGGCCGTCGAATTCGGGTCCTTCGAGTGTGAAGGCCCAGATCCCGTTGTTCGGGGCCAGCACGAAGACATCGAACGAGCCGTTGCGGTTGTCGCGCACGGTGAGGTCGCCGATGTTGATGGTGGTGCGGTTGTTGGTGGTTCCCAGGGGTTCGCTGAGGAAGACCTCGTAGGCGGTGCGGTTGGTTTCGGCATCACCCGGCTGGCTGAAAAGCGTATACACCCGCACTTTCCGGTCTTCGGGATGATACGCAAAGAGATATTCACGGCCCTGGTAGGAGGCGTACCTGAGGGCGCTGACGTAGTTCTGGCCCTCGCCGAAAGTGACGAAACCCACGGGGTTGGCGTCATCGTCAAATTCGCGGATGAGGTCGCTGCGCAGCGCCCCGGCAAAGAATCCGCGGTGCTCGCCGCGGGTCTTCAGGCCAATGGCCGCCTGCCGCCCCCACTCCTGCATGCCGGCAAGATCCAGGATCTCGGGTTCGCTCTGTGCGCCCGACCCGTCCGGCTTGTATCCTGTGATGTCCCAATCGGGATACCCGCTCCAGCGGAGCACCTTTCCTTCGGCGGAAACCGGGGCATAGATCTCGACAGTTGCGTCCTCGGCCGAACCGCTCACCGAGAGCTGATCGCCCAGACGCCACGGCTGCGCGCTATATTCAAGTACGTCGATCAGGAAACCGCTGGCCGGATCCAGGATAAGGACCACAAAAGGCTGATTGGCCGCGTTGACCGTCCGGTTGGATACCACCAGGTAACCGTCATCCGTCACCCGCACCGTGGCCGCAAAGAAATCACCGGAAAGGGTTTCGAAACCTACCTGTTTTGCCATTTGCGGCGCTTTGAGAATCGCCTCCTCCAAATCAATCTGCCCGATCTGCGTGCCGAAGTCGGCTGTCAGGATATTGACTTGGGGTCCGTCACTGTTACTGACCACATAGACGGCACCGTCATGGTAGTCAAGGCTCAAATTGGTTTCACTGTCGCCCGACCCCATCCACTCAAAGGCGCTTCCGTGTTCAAATGAGCGTTCCCAGGACTGCTCGACCAGCACATCGCCGGGATCGAACCAGCTCTCCACAAGCAGGGCCACCTGATGGCGGACATTGGGCAGCATGGAGTAAAACGTATTGCCGGGACATTGCGTTGAGGTCACATCCCGATGGCCCGATATGTGCCGTTGGACGTTGCCGCTGGGGGTGTGGAGCGATGAACCGCGCGGATCGATGCCACGTTCTTCGGCTTTCCAGGCCAGCACCTCGTTCATGGTGGATACGGAGATGTCGGTCGGACGGATATTCGTGTAGTCGCCGATTATGCAGATTCCCATGGAGTTGGTGTTGAAACCGCCCGCATGGGTCCCCATGATATTCTTGTTGCCGTCGGTGTTGAATGCGCGTCCCTGGTACAGCACCCCGTCGGGATCCACCAGCCAGTGGTAGCCGATATCGCCCCAATTGCGTCCATTGGCGTGGAAATCCCAGTAGCTGCGTACCACAGCGGCAAAATCGGGGGAATTCGTGTTGCCGGCAGAGTGGTGCACCACCAGGTGCGTGACGTTGGTGGGGGTGCGATTGGCCGTATTGGTCAGATTAAAATGCGCACTCCACGACTCGCGGTCCACGTAGTCGGGCAGCGGAAAGGAGCCGTTGTCAGCGACCTCGTCTCCGGCTATCTGCTTGAACTGCTGGTCCTGCGAGCCCGGGACGGTGCGACCGCGGTTCGCAGGCGTTTTGCCCTCAATGGATTCAAGCAGTTCTGGGGTGGATGCGCCCGGGCTGATGAAATGCAGTTTCACCTCCGAAATGACGGGCGTAGTGCCGTCACGGTCACGGTCCAGGCGCACGCGGTATTGTACGAATCGGGTCTGCTTGTCGGCGAAGACCAGCTCGCCATGGTGCAGGCCGTCTTCCACCATTTCATAGTGGTCGTGCGAGGCATGCAGCCAATCGGACCAGGACTCACCGTTGCGGGAGAAGCGGATGTCGAAATCCACCAGCCCGGGGGTGTCGGTGTCAGACTGCCAGCTGCCGGCCACGGCCAGGAACGGCTCGGGGGCGTCGATGGGCACAGGCAGCGGATCCGACAGGTACTCCGTGACGACCACGCCAAGGTCTGCCGGACGGTAGTGCTGGATGATATTGCGGGAATTGTCCCGCTCGATCACGGTCTGCCGCTCGGGCTGCGGGCCGTCTCCGGATACACCAGCCTGGCCGGGCGGTCTGACATCTGGCTGGTTTGCCATCGCAGCGGCACCAGTGAACAGAAGAAATGCGGGAATAAGGAGCCACAACGCCGGCGACCGGCGCGTAGAGGTAATTCGTCTTATCATAATCCGGTAAAAATTGAGGGGAAAGAAATGGGGAAAGTTATATCTGAAGCTCAGAACCACTCAAGCAGCTGCGGATGGCTTCGGATGCCCACGAACGTATCAAGACGCCAATCAGCCACCTGGCCGTTCTGGATGTAGATGTAAAGTCCGGTGGAATCTTCCTGATAGATCGGAAGGACCCAGACTTCCTTATGCCATCCTGATCCGCGCTGTCCCTGCCGGATCATGCTCATCGGCTCGCCGATCAGCTCCAGAAGCTCATCCACACTTCTTCCAGTAAGAATAAGCTCATTATTCTCATTCAAAAGCGGTTTGTACTGCGGATTTATCACTTCGGGGGGGATGGTTACGACGGGCCGGTCGTTGTCGCCGTTTCCGTTGCGGTCGCGCGGGTCGGCGGCATTGGCCGGTGCGTCTTCAGGCTCCGATGTCACTGTATTATGAGCTGTTCCGTCCTGTCCGCGACGCGCTTCCGGTGCCGGCTCAGTTGCCGGTTCGTGAGACGCGTTGAGGCTTGGGGTATCCGGTTCGACTGGCGTATGCTCGTCGATGACGTCGTCTTTCGGACTGGTCGTATCGTTGCGGACATCCTCAAGCTCAATCGGTTGCAAATCGGCAGGATCCGTTGCGGGCTCTTCGCCGGAATTGCATCCAAAGAAAAGTATTGCAATAAGTAATGTCCCTGTAAGCAGTCTGGTTACAAACATAATCTGTATTTATGTGTTTGCGCCATTTTTGACTTGATGCCACATTACGGCATCAACTGTTCAAGATAATAAAATTGGGCGGTTTTCCAATTGGAATCGGGGGCGTTCACCTGATTAAACGATAGTATTCACGGAACCATTGCTGTGCTCCCTGGTAGTCATCCTGCCCGATATGCCACATGGCCCGCAGCCGGTAGAATTCGGCCTCGGGTTCGGGGTCACGCTGCTGCCAGGCGTTGAGCCACAGGTCCGCGGCGGCATACCGTCCGGCGTCCAACAGCAACGGCACTGCCAACGGCCACATTTGGCGGTCAAATTCCGGGGCGGTGAGGCGCATGAGCAGCGGGATTGCTTCCGCAGGATCGGCAAGCGCATCCTGCCGGATCAGTTCCTCAAGATAGCTCAAGATCATGGCGTCAAGCTCCGGATTGAGCGGCTGCAGGTAGTGAAGGGAGCGCAGAAAGAGCAGGGCGTCGCCATGCCTCCCGTCGTCGCGGCTTGCCCCGGAGAGTGCTGCCAGGCTCGCTGAAAGCGGTCGGGTGCCTGTGAAATAGTCCCTGGCCGCCACCTGAACGGGATCGCCCGATGTTGCATAACGCGCCAGCCGCTCCCTGTGCACGGCGCCGGGCCGCCGGCGCTGCGGGTCGCGCTCAAAGGGGAAGTCACTTTTGAGAACGGCGAGGGTGTGCGCCACGATGACGGTTTCAAGAGGATCCGGTGGAGGGAAATCGCTGTAATGTGACAGATCCTGCCCGGTGACGGCATCATGGAAGGCGCGTGCAATCAGGGCATAACCGCGATAATCCAGGTGAAGATGGTCCGTGAAATAGTCCGGGTGGAACGGAAGCGGGGCGCCATCCGGCGTTTGGATCAGGTGCGCATCCACCAGTGTTACTCCGGGCTTCGATGCCAGCCGGCGAATGGCCTCGTTGATGGCCTCTGGTGCCCGGAAACGCAGCGGGTCCAGCTCCTTGGCATCGCGGAAGAGCGCCTTTACCGAGTCAGGAAGTGTGCGGATCACCGTCCCTGACGATTTCCGATGGGTTGCAGGCCGCAGATCGGCTGGCTTCCGCACATCATCTGGCTGCCGCACGGCGTGCTCCCGGACCGCTGCCTGCGCCCGTTCGAAGAGATCCCTGGCCACCGGATCATCAGCCAGCGGAGGCTGGCCCGTTTTGTTGGATACGACCGTCGCGAGGTAGACCGGGATATCGTGGCGACGGAATGTTGCGAGCACATCCTCCATGTTGCTTTCAAAGTGCCGGATGCCGTCGCGGTAACCGGAGCCGTCGAGAGGCACCAGCCTGTCTTCCGCCATACGCGCCATGAGGGTGCGGTCTTCGGGCGAGGGCGGGCGTGAGCCAGGGCCGGGGTCATCCGCTCGTCCAGGGCCGGGGTCATCCGCACGCCCAGAGCCGGGTGAGCGACCCGTGAGGCGCGCAAAAGCCATCCTACCTGCGGCCACCAGGTGGAGCCGTTCAAGCTGAAGCACAAGCCGCCGCACAGCCAGCGGCCGCATCCACCCGGGAACGGAAGCGGCCCCGA
Organism: Balneolales bacterium; assembly: GCA_007132975.1. GTDB lineage: Bacteria > Bacteroidota > Rhodothermia > Balneolales > Natronogracilivirgulaceae > SKNL01. The sequence goes on along the minus strand of SLNO01000118.1, from coordinate 3,238 downwards.
ATGCGCCGTAATATTCGTTGTGTCCGGCGTAGATGAGGATGCCGTCGGGATCGTAGCGCAGCAGCTGGCGGTGGATGTCGCGCAGGGTGAAGCTGTTCACGGCCGTCATGCCCAGGTTGATCACTTCGACGGGGCGTCCCGGATGATCCTGCTGCAGCATCTCCTCGAGGCGGGCGGGGAAACCATTGTAGAATTGATACGGAAACCCGGCTGACGAGGATCCGCCGAGTACGAACAGGCGCAGTGTGCCGGCGGGTTTGCGGCGCAGGAAGGGCTGCGGGGCCACATCCGGCTCAAATCCGGCGAAATAGCGTCCGGCGAAGCGGGGGTTGACCGCCACGTAGCGTTCGTCCTGCGGCACCGGCCGGAACAGATTCTGACGCTCCGCAACCACGCCTCCGACGCGCAGCAGGGCCTCCGCCAGCGCCAGCGCCAGCAGCGGAATGAGCACCGCCAGCGTGCCGAAGAGGACTCGTTTTACGGGTTGATGCTGCATCCGTAACGTTTTGGGTGATCTTTCATACAAGTGATAGTCCGCATAGCCTGGAAATCCGTAACCCTGACGCTTTGGGCCGCACCATAGGGCCGGTTGCTGATCCACAAAGCCAGGGTCGGGGATCGGGGGGTCGGGGTGCGTCGTGGTCTCGGTCGGGCCGGCATCGGCAGCGTGGTTATTCGAGGAAACATCTGTACTTTCCGCATTTATTTCGGATATTATTGAAAACCGTCAATGTTTGAAAATATTACAGGTTCCGCGATCCGGTACAAAATAGCGAATCCTGCCGCCATACCTTCATGATCCGGGAAAAAGAATCCATCGACACGCAGCTCCTGGCCTTCCGGGCACAGTTTCCCCACGCGGAGAGAGGCATCCGGTATGTCAACCACGCCGCGCAGTCACCGCTCGCGCGCGATACGGTCGCGGCCATCAACGAGCACCTCACCGAGCGCCATAACGGCACCATGATGACCTATGAGCGGGACATGGAGGTGATCGCCGAATGCCGTGAACGCATCCGCAGCCTGATCAACGCCGCCGAGGCACGGCAGATCGCCTTTGCCGCCAACACATCCGAGGGGCTCAACCGGGTCACCTCCGGACTCGACTGGCACCCCGGCGACGAAATCATCCTCAATTCAATCGAGTTCCCCTCCAACGTGCAGCCCTACCGGAAGCTCGAACCACTCGGGGTTCGCTGCATTTTTGTGGATGCGGCCGACGGCACCATCCCGGTGGAGCGCATTGAGGCGGCCATTACTTCACGCACGCGCATGGTGGCTATCAGCGCCGTGCAGTTCCTGAGCGGATGGCACGCCGACATGGAGGCCATCGGCCGGCTGTGCCGGGAGCGTAACATCTGGTTCGTGGTGGACGGGATCCAGGCGGCGGGTGTGACGCCCGTGGATGTGCAACGCTGGCAAGCGGATGCGTTTGCCACCGGCGGACTCAAATGGCTGATGGCTCCGATGGGCATCGGCTTCCTGTACCTGTCGGACCGTCTCTGCGAACGGCTCAAGACGCCCGACCCGGGCTGGCTATCGGTCGAAGAGCCGTGGGATCTGCTGCGCTACGACCAGCCCCTGCGCACCGACGCCACCCGCTATGAGGCCGGCGTTGCCAACATTCCGGGCATATACGGACTGAACGCATCCATCGGAATACTGCTGGATACCGGCATCGAACGCATATTCGGACAGGTCCGGAGGTTGACAGCCCATCTGCGCGAGGGAATCCGCTCTAATGGACTTGAAGCCAAAGGCCTCAGATCATTCACCAGCCAAGATCGAAGCCGGCTATCCGGCATCCTTACTTACTGTTTGCCTGAATCGATTGATCATGATGCACTGGAGGCAGCGTTCCGAAGCGAGGGTATATTCGTCTCCATCCGCGATAAAAAATTGCGATTTTCACCACATGGATACAATACGGAAGAAGAAATCGAGTATATCCTGAGAGTCACAGAAATGATATATTCGACATTGCAATGAGCAACGCCGTAATCAATAAAATCCGTTACATCTTCAGTGAGATCTGGATCGTGATCCGGCAAACACTGAGGGATTGGGTCAAGGACAACATTCCCACCTATGGTGCCGCCCTGGCGTTCTATACCATATTTTCCATAGCGCCCCTGCTCATCATCCTGGTAGCCGTTGCAGGTTTTATCTTCGGGGATGCGGCCACGACCGGGCAGCTGGAGGAGTACATGTCGCAGCTGATGGGACAGGAACTTGCCGGCACCATCCAGAACTTTGTCCTTAGCGCTTATCAGCCGGCATCGGGGATCATAGCCACGGTCATAAGTCTGGGCCTTATCCTGTTCATGGCCACCACCATTATCACGCAGCTCAAGACCACCCTGAACAACATCTGGAACGTTGCCACAAAAGATGAAGTGAGCGGCGTGAAGCGCTTTATCATCGACCGTTTCATTGCCCTTGCACTGATCCTGATCTTTGCCAGTCTGTTTGTTGTTTCCATGCTGATCGATGTGGTGCTGTACTCGCTGAAATCCTACCTGGATCCGATCATGCCTGGCGGGGTGGGCATTTGGACCACGCTCAATACGCTTTTTTCCTTCCTTGTCCTGGTCGTCCTGTTCGCTGTTACGTTCAAAATGCTGCCGGACATACAGATACGATGGACTGACGTGCTGGTTGGAGCCGTGGTTACCTCTTTGCTGTTCCTTCTTGGGGTCTGGCTGATAAGTATCTACATGGGCATGGCCACCACATCCACCTACGGTGCTGCCGGCTCCTTCGTGGTCTTCCTGATATGGGTCTACTACAACGCGATGGTGTTCTTCCTCGGGGCGGAGTTCACATACATCTACACCATGCGATACGGCTCGAGGGTCAAGCCGGCCAAACATGCCGAATTCACCAAATATTATGCGGACGCAGCCGACGAAGACGCATATGGGGGATAACGGGCCGGGCAGCCCTACAGTGCGACCCTGATACCGGGCATCAAGATCACCGCGGGGTTGCCGGATGCCTGTGAACTCCCGGGTGCGGAGTTCCCTCTGAGAGATGCCGGAAACACGGAAACCGTCTGGGCATCGGACAGTGCCATTGACCCGGAGGCGACGGTACCGAGAATTGGCATGACGCGATTCTGAAAGCGGGTGGACCGAAACAGCAGATAACTGTCGAAGGCCAGCAGGAATGCACCCTGGACGGCCACTGCGGATCCGAACTGGCGGGTTCTGCTATCCCCGGCGTAGTGCTGCAACAG
>SLNO01000128.1 GCA_007132975.1 Balneolales bacterium | reverse complement strand
GGGTCCACGGGTCCACGGGTCCACGGGTCCACGGGTCTATGGACATCAGTCCACGTATCACCGGGCTGCGGACCCACAAAAACCGGGTGATTTTCAACTTGAACACAAATACCACTTTGGATAAAAATACCGAAACGGACAAGCAGATCCTTTTGCAGATCCAGGAACTGAAACGCAGTTACCGGACCGAAACGGTCTCGGTGGATGCCCTGCGCGGAATCAATCTTGAAATCCGGCGTGGTGAATTTGTGGCCATCATGGGTCCGAGTGGATCCGGTAAATCCACCCTGATGAACATTCTGGGGTGTCTGGACCGCCCAAGCGAGGGGGAATATCATCTTGACGGAAGGCGTGTCAGCAACCTGTCGCGTGATGATCTGGCCAAAGTGCGCAATGAAACCATTGGATTCGTTTTCCAGAACTTCCATCTGTTGCCGCGTACATCAGCCCTTGAAAATGTTGAGCTCCCGCTGCTTTACTCCCCCGAGAAACCGGCCTGGAAGGAGTTGCACCACCGGGCCAAACAAGCTTTGGAAATCGTGGGACTGGCCGACCGGGCCTCGCATACTCCCTCGGAACTGTCGGGTGGACAGCAGCAGCGCGTTGCCATTGCGCGGGCTCTGGTGACACGTCCTTCCATCCTCCTTGCCGACGAGCCCACCGGCAATCTGGACAGCCGCACCAGCCTTGAGATCATCGACCTCTTCCAGCAGCTTAACCGCGACGGGCTGACCATCCTGATGGTCACACATGAGCCCGATATCTCCCGGTTCGCCCGGCGAGTGATCATGATGCGCGACGGGCTGATCCGCAGTGACCGCAGCATAACGGCAAGGGATGCGGCCGAAGCTCTCGCCGCGTGGAAGGACAATGACGCCGACAGTGATGGGGATGATTATGATGACGATGAAGGCGACCGTTTCAATGCCGTTGCAGATCCCGGCCAGAGCAGGGAATCTGAATAAATCGATCCTCCGGCCATAAATCTGAGCCCGGCAAACCACACCAGTGGCCACATGGCCACGGCATCACGGCATCACGGCATCACGGAAAATAGCAAATGGCAACCAGCACGGCCCCATCCACCCCGTCAGCCTTTCAGAAATTGTACCGCAGCGATGCCATGATCACATTGCCCGCATTCGCGAAGGCCGAGTCATCACTGCCGACAAAAACCTGTCCCAACACCTGCAGGTCGAGGTCGGTCATAACCGACCAGGTGGCGGACGGCGACAGGTAGACCGCCTGCTCATCCGGATACCATATGGCCGCCAGGCTTCCATCCACCAGCGGGTGGATCGGGTATGATCCCTGAGCCGTGAACTGGAACCTTGAAAAGGACGGATTGTCCGGGGTCAGCGGCTCACCCAGCAACGAAAACTCATCCATTCCCCCTTCCTTGTTGTACAGCGCTTCGGTCACCAGGAACAGGCTGTTCGGGAACATGTAATCGATCGACAGCGATGCAATGAAATTGGTGGCCCGTGAGCCGGCGGTTTCGTCGATGTCCGCGTAGAACATCACCTCGCCCTTCAACCCGGCATCGCGCAGGTTGCCGGCCCATCCGGCGCCGGTAGCAAGCCGCTCGCGGTAATACCCGCCGATCAGCTGGATGTCATACCCCCTGGTGTTGAACGAGTAGAGCATGGCGGCAACACTGTTTTCCAGATCGCGATCGGGGCTCACTGCCAGCTCCATCCGGGAACTGAAACCCATGAAGCGCTGGATCCGGATGGCATCGCTGCCCGGCCGCTCGGGATAGTCGAAATCGTAGAACGAGTAGATGTTGAAGATGTCGTTGGGGTTGGTGATCATGTTCACCCCCCAGTTGACCCGCTGACGGCCAAGGCGCACGTTCCAGTCGCCCCGGTTCCACTCCAAAAACAGGCGGTCCGGGATGTAGTGCAGCAGCCATCGATCCTGCTCGGCAATCAGCCAGGACATGTTCACCAGGCCGTCATCCACGTCAATCGCCTCAGCGTAGCGCGGAAAACCCGGGATCTCACCGGCCCACCGGTTGATGTCCTGCACCAGGTCGCCGGCAAAGAGCCGCGTACGCATCTGCCAGTGTAATGTAACACTGTTGGATGGGGTCCATCGCACGTTGATGCGGTTCTGAAGCCGGTACTCCATCCAGTTTCCGTCGCCGATCGGCTCGGGCAGGTCCGCTGAGATGCGCAGCGGCATTCCCTGGACATAACCGCGTACATGCACGTTTTCCCCCAGCTGGCCGTGGACCTGCTTCGGGATCAGCGTGCCGAAAAGCAGGGCCAGCAGCGGGATCAGAATTAGAAGCAGCTTGTTCAGGTTCATGACTTCTGCGCGTTACCGTTGCCGTTGCCGGTGCCGGTGCCGGTGCTGGTGCCGGTGCCGGTGCTGTTACCTTTTCCAGTGCTATCACCGCTTTCATTTGTGCCGTCACGCCGTTCGTCGCTGTCCACGGCTCCATCCACCATGGTGATAACCCGGCGGGCGCGGTCGATCACGCGCTGGTCGTGGGTGGAGAAGACGAAGGTGACGTTCTGCTCCTTGTTCATGCGCAACATGATGTCCAGCAGGTTCATGGCCGCTGTGGAGTCGAGGTTGGCGGTGGGCTCGTCGGCCAGGATAAACTTGGGCTCAGAGGCCAGGGCGCGGGCTACGGCCACGCGCTGCTGCTGGCCGCCGGACATCTCCTTGGGCCGGGCGTCCTTGCGGTCGCCGAGTCCGACACTTTCCAGCAGCTCATCCGCACGCCGCAGCATCTCCTTTTTGTCGCGCTTCTGCAGCAGCATGATGAACGAGACGTTTTCGCGGGCGGTGAACACGGGAATCAGGTTGTAGTGCTGGAAGACGAACCCGATGTTCTGCAGGCGGAAGTCGATCAGCTTGCTGTCCTTCATGCCGGTGAGGTCGGTACCGTTGATAAACACCTTGCCGGAGGAGGGTTTGTCCAGGCCGCCGATCATGTTGAGCAGCGTGGTTTTACCGGACCCGGACGGTCCGACAATGCTGGTGAACTCGCCGGGTTCGATGGTGATGGAGACGTCGCGAAGGGCGTGCACGGGGACGGTGTCGGGGTTGTACACCTTGGAGAGTTTTTCTGTTCTTACGAGTGCCATGACTTTGGGAATTTGAGTGTTATCTGTCAATAATTTCTGGTTTCTGTTACCGTTCCGGAGCTGACGGTCTCGTTGCGGCAGTGCGTCCGCTCCGGATATCCGGTTGAAAATTTCAGGAATCCTTGGCGGCCTCCAACGGGTTGATGCGGATCGCTTTGAGGGCGGGATAGACCGATGCCAGCAGGGTGATGACAATCACCAGGATCAGGATGCCGACATACTCCGGAGGGGAGATGATCGGGAAAATGATGTGATCCCATCCCAGCTCGGCTATCCCTGCGGCGAACCGTTCCAGATTGATCCCGCTTCCAGTCAGGTAGAGGATGCTGCCCCATGCCAGCAGGAACCCGGTAAGCGCTCCACTGAGCGTCAGGATCACCGACTCGAGCAGGATCATGCTGAACACGCGCAGCTTGCTCATCCCGATGGACAGCAGCATGCCTATCTCCCGCATGCGCTCGAACAGTGCCATGAGCATGGTGTTGAGGATGCCGAAAGCCAGCGCCAGCATGATGATCAGGGTGATGACATAGAGCATTACGCCCCCCAATTCCACCAGTACGTTCAGCTCCGGTGAGATCTCGCGCCATGTCTGGGCCTCGATGCCGCTGAACGTGGCATTGACATCGGCGACCACTGCGGGCACCATCTCCAGCTCAGCAACCCGGAATGCAATCTCATGCACCACCAGCTCGTCGGCCAGATAGCGGGTGAAATCCTCGGAACGGACAAACACGTTCCTCTCGTCAAATTCGGTGGATGCGGACTCGAAAAATCCGACAATGTTGAATGATGCGGAGGAAAGCTCGTTGCCGGTATCCTCAAAGACAAGCACGATCCTGTTGCCGATCCTCAGGTTGTGATCCTGAGCAAGGGATTTCCCGACAATCACGGCGTTGCGGATGCCGGAATCCAGGTACTCCCCTTCCACCATGTTCTCGTGGAAGTCGGTGGTGCGGGTTTCCCGGTCAGTGTCGATGCCGCGGATACGGACCCCCGAGGTTTTGACGGGGGACTGCAGCATGCCGTCGGTCATGGTCCGGGCCGACCATGCCGTAACACGCGCATCCTCATCCAGCCAGTTCAGGATCTCTTCATGGTCCGGGATGTTGAGCCAGGAGTAGCCCTCGGCGAGAAATTCGGGGTGATGGATCTGCGCATGGGCAATTTCGCTGTCGATAAGGTAATCGATGCGCTGCTGCATGAGTCCGTTTACGGTGCCTACGGTGACTACGCCGGCCCAGAGTCCAACGACTACGGCTGCTATCAGGACGCCGCTGCGGGCCGGGTGCCTCCAGATATTTCTCCAGGCTATGGTTATCAAAGTTTTCATATCATGACCTCGCAGCTTCAAGAATATTCAAAGTGACGATTTTGACCAGGGGGAAGAGGAAGACGATCATCGCTACTGCAAAGACGAAGAACCCCTGGGTATAGAACTGGTCGGCGGCAAAGGACATGGGCAGCACCGGATCCCACCCCATATCAATGACCGCCTGGGCGGCATCGCCGGTGAGTTCAACCGGATTGCGGTGGAAGTAGAAGATGATGAGCCATGAAATGACCACGCCGCTCAGCACGCCTATCAGGCTGATGAAGAGCGTCTCCAGGAACACGACCAGCGCCAGTTTTCCGCGCTTCATGCCCACGGAGAGCAATACTCCGAATTCGCGGAGGCGCTCCATGGTCATCGTCAGGATGGTGCCGAAGAATCCGAAGCCGATCACGATGTAAAGCACTACCGTGAGAAGCTTGGGCACGGCCAGGTCGAACTCGAACAGTTCGAGCAGCTCGGGAAGCAATTCGGCCCATGTGTATGCCACCAGCTCATCGTCGGCGAAGGTCTCATTAAGCGTGCGGGCAATCGATTCGGTGTGTCGCTCATGACCGGGAGCTATCAGCAGGGAGGTGATATAGTCGTCGGCCGAAAGCAGGAATTGCGCCTCTGGGAGCGGGATAAGCACAACCTGGTTATTGAGGTCACGAAGCGGAAATTCAACCAGGCCTACGATCTCGTAGAGTCCGCTGGCTGTCATGCCAAACCGTCCGCGTCCCATGAGCACCAGGGTGTCGCCCACGCTCAGTTGCAGGCGCTCGGCCAGGCCCTTGGCAAGCATCACCGAGGATTCGTCCTTCTCGAAAAAGCGGCCCTCGGTCAGCCTGTTCCTGAGCTCGTTGAAGCGGTGTTCCTTCTCGGGATCGATTCCCAGCAGGATGGAACCGCGCGTGGCGGCGTCGTTTGCTGCCAGCATGAACGTCTCAATGCGGGGCAGTACCATGTCAATATTTGGGTCCGCCTCCATGACCCTATCCTTTACAGATCCGTCAAAAAAGAAGGAATTGTCCAGCGACGACTCGTCGTCGTAGCGGTAATCCTGAAGCTGGACATAGCCGGTGCTGAAGCGGACCATATTGTCGAGGATCATCTCGTGGGACCCCCTGTTCATGGACTGCATGAACACGGCGGCGAGCACGGCGAACACAATAGCGGACGCGGTGATCAGCGTGCGCCGCTTGTTCCGCCAAATATTGCGCCATGCCAGTTTTATGTAGGTCAGCATAGTGGTGTAATTTGAATGATTTCAGAGAGTTGGGAAATTGCTGGCCATGGAATAATATCGGCCCTTGTGTGTTATCAGCTGTTGCGTTATACCTCCTTCAGGTTCATACATCCAACATGCGGCATCTTTGGGTTGCAAGATTGCGTGCAACGTGAGGGCTTGAACCCGAAACCGGTTTAGCGCTGCCGCTGCATGTTCTCCTGGGTGAAAAACCGGCGGCTGATGTCGATGTCGAACTGAAGCTTGTTGTAGGTAAGTATGGTGCGTTCGTTGTCCTTGTCGGCCGGAATTACCGTGATGCGCGTCGGGATCTCGCGGCCGCCCATTTCACGGATTTCATCCAGTTTCATGGTGTTCACCAGCTCGTCCTGCTGGTCGTAGTTCTCCACCCGCAGCTGGAGGTAGGAATAGGTGCAGATCCACATTTTCACCTTCCCCCAGACGATCGGGGTGTCGGGTTTCGGGATGAGGCGGATCACGTAGGCGTTTCTTCCCTCATACTCCTCGGTTCGGAGGACCTCGTGTTCGAAATCCTCCACGGTATCACTGTCGCGCACCAGGTCGTCGTTGGTAAAGTCGGATCCCATCCACGACTGCGCCATCATGGATGATGGAAGGCGGATGGTGCGATCGATGCGCGGATCGTAGTTCCAGATGTCGTTTTCACGCATGAGGAAGGCCGTTCCTTCGTCGCGCGAAGGCGCGGTAATGATGATCATGGAATGGTCGCGGCCGTACATCCACGAGCGCATGGAGACCTCGCGCTGGTATCTGGGCCGCTCGATACGCATGGTCATTTCGGCGTAGTTGGAGTTGCCCCGCATGACCTGCTCCATACGGTCGATGATCTCTGCGGGATCAGGGTCCTGTCCCTGGGCGCCGGCAAGCGGCAGCGTTGCCAGCAAGCAAAAAATCAGGAGTGATTTGGCAATAATAGTGTAATACATGGTTGGCTCCCTGTTCAGGTTGGTGTGTTATCTATTTCATTCTGTCGTTCTTTCTGATACTTTTTCTTCCATTTCTTGTAGTAGTCCGGTTTCATAAGGATCCGGAAAGTATGGTCTATGACTTCTTCCTTGCGTTCCTCAAGGAACTGCATGTACTGTTCATCCGTCATTTCGTAGGCGGTCTGGACCGATATCCGGGATATGAAGGCGTGGGTGCACATACCCAGCATGCTGACGGCATGCTGCCGCGGATCCACATCATTGTAGTGGCCCAGGGCCTTGCCTTTTTCTATCTGGTCCATATATGTGGTGGCGCTGAGTTTGGGATGGGCCGGTTCCTCACTTTTGCTGACGGGAATGGATTTTTGCGCCATTTCCAGGATCTTGTGGGGATTTTTAGCAAACTCATGGACCAGGAACAGCGGCAGCCGGGGATGCTTGATCATGGTGTCGTGGTAGCCCCGTACAAAAAGGATGATCTGCTCTTCGACATGCAGCTCCGGGTTTCGCAGGTGTATGGCAAGCGGCGCCATCAGAGTGGTGTAGTCCTCCTCGAATATGACATCAAAGAGATGCTGCTTGCTGCGGAAATAATAGTGAAGCATCATTTTGTTGATACCTGCTTCATCGGCAATTACCTGCATCCGCGCTCCGGAGAAACCCTCGCGCTGAAACACCTTCCTTGCCGCTTGTTTTATTATTTCCTCGGTATTTTGGTCTTTGTTTGTCATGATTCGACAGGCCTTGCGTTTTGTTAATGGTTTATACGAGTGGTTGATACAGCTTGTTTCAATAAAACGGTTCAACCATATGGTTGAACTAAATATATAAACCAGCAGTAAGGTTGTCAAGAAAAATCGTGCCGGCAGGGTGGATTTTTAATTTAGCCGTGGGCCTGAATCGGGATCTTTTCGGTCGGAAAGTCAATATTTTGTTATATTTGATTGTTATGCAAGATTACAATCCTCAGAAAATTAATGACATTCACCCGTAAACAAATCCTCATATGAAATGGTCGGCGGTACCCATAGTTGCTCTGCGGGCTCTTCGCAGGAACACCATGCGCACCATCCTAACGGCTCTGGGCATCATCATCGGTGTGGGAGCGGTGATCACCATGGTGGGGCTGGGACAGGGTGCCCGGGCAGAAGTTGAGGAGCAGGTTAACCGGCTTGGGCAAAACGTGGTCCTTATCTTTCCGGGATCGCGGCAGCTGGGCGGTGTCAGTATCGGGGGCGGAAGTGCCAACACCCTGACCGTGGAAGACGCCCTGGCCATTCAGGAGGAAATTCCTGAGGTGGTTGCTGCAAGTCCGGAGGTACGCTCACAGCGAGTGGTGGTCTATGGAAACCGAAACTGGTTCACCCGCATCTACGGCCAGTCGGCCGACTACCTTCAGATCAGGCAGTGGCCGATAGAGAGCGGACGCATGTACGATGAGTACGATGTTGAGACTTCGGCTCTTGTCTGCGTGGTCGGACAAACCATTGTGGAGGAGCTGTTTGAGGGGTCCGACCCGATCGGTGAGACCATCCGGGTGCGCGGGCTTCCGCTGGAGGTGATCGGTGTGCTTTCGCCCAAAGGGATGTCACTCATGGGGTCGGTCCAGGACGATATCATCCTGGTGCCCTATACAACCGCATTCCAGCGCATATCCGGACGCTCACATGCCATGGTCATTAACGTTCAGGTCTTCGATGAGACCATGATGGGCATCGCCAGAGACAAGATCACCGATCTTCTGCGGGAGCGGCACCGTCTGGCACCTTACCAGGAAAACGACTTCACCATCCAAACCCAGGAGGAGGTGGCCGAGGCCGCCACCGAAACCTCCCGGGTGATGACCTGGCTCCTGGCATCCATTGCCGGGATTTCACTCTTTGTTGGCGGGATAGGGATCATGAACGTAATGCTGGTCAGCGTAACCGAGCGAACCAGGGAGATAGGCCTGCGGCTTTCGGTTGGCGCCCGGGGACGGGATGTTCTCACGCAATTTCTGATTGAGTCTATCATTCTCTGTCTTCTTGGTGGGATTGGTGGAATCGCCCTGGGACTGGCTGCTACAGAAATCATTGCCAATTATGCCGGTTGGCCGGCCCTGTTCTCCACGGAAGCCATGATCGTTGCCGTCAGCGTCTCGGCTGTCGTGGGACTGTTTTTCGGATTCTACCCCGCCTGGAAAGCGTCCCGACTTGATCCTATCGTAGCCCTCCGCCGAGAATAGCGTCAACTTCCGGGAAATAACGACCATCAGGTGTACCGGCCATCATTAAAAAAGCTTGACAACTATCCGGGCACTTCTTATCTTTATATATAGTTATTTAAATATTTAGATTAATTAATCATCCAAATTTCCGTAATCACACATTTTTGAGGAAATATCATGAACAGATTGATCATTGGTTTTATAGTCGTTGCCATGCTTGGCTGGGTTGCCAGCGCCATTCTCACAGCCATCCACTTCTGGACCATACCGCTCATACCGGACGGAGCCATGCTCAGGGGCCCGATGCTCGTCATTACCAGCGAGTGGGCCTACATCGGTCCCATACCGCTTGCCACCATAGGAGCCGTTTATTACATCGCCATGATTGCGATGGGTGCCCTCTGGCTTTCCACAAAGAACCCTGTAATTGAGCGGGTGCTCCTGCCCGTCACGGCAGTTGGATTTGTGGCTTCTCTTGGATTCGTTTATCTGCAGATTGGCGTTATCGGAGCAATCTGCCCGTTCTGTATGGTATCAGCTGCTGCAACATCCATTCTCTTAGGAATTGAGCTGTATATCAAGTTCCGCGGCGGCGCAGCACAGCAGCCATCTGTGGAAGCATCCAAGGTATGGGCATCCGTTTTTGCCGCCACCATGCTGCTGACCATTTTTGCCATGTGGAGCCTTACCATTCTTCCGCTACCTGTAGGCGGCGGAGCGTGAACTGCCATCCACCCGCCTCTGGCAACCGGATTACTGGTTTATCCCGGTAAATCGAAAGATCTCTTGAAGTGCTGTCAGGGATCCAGATAATACCTCAGCGAAAAGGACGGTTGGAATCCAAGGTCATAGAAATCGACCTGTACCGGTTCCAGCCGTCTGAACTGCCTGTCGTCCCGAATGGTCTGCACCCAGTCGCGGTACCAGGGGTTTTTACGATTTGTGAGGTTGTAAACTCCTGCTTCGAAGGCCCATCGGTGCGGACCGGATGAAATATCATATCTGAGTGAAAGGTCGATGCGGCTGTAATAGCCGAGACGCGCTGTTCCACTGCGGAACAGGTCGAGGCGGTCTGGCACCCCCGTTGCATAAAACCAGTTCCCAGCCACCCTGAATCCACGAAACAGCCGCAGGGTGGCCAGGGTGTTGAACTGGTGCGTGCGGTCCCAGTACGCCAAAAACCGCTCTCCTTCGTTGAGTCGGGGGTTGCTCATCTCGGTGCGGCTCAGCGTATAGGATTGGGACAGCGAAAAGCGATCTCCCGAGAAGCCGGTCTGCAACTCAAGTCCGCGGGCATGACCGGTGTTGTCTGCGAACCAGGGTGCCCCCTCCAGCGGTGACTGCACGCTCTGGATGTTGATCTCATGGAAGCGCAGGTTGCGCTGGTGTTTGTAATACAGCTCAGTGCGGAAAAACCATCCCCCTGCAATCCTGATGCGCATGGCCGCCGACCACAGATCCACAGCGGCGGGCGCCTGGTTCTCATTTGCCGTAATCCAGATGTCGCTGGTGGTCTGATTGTAGAATGAAAGCTTGAAAAGGTACTGATAGGTTCGGCTGTAACCGAATGATGGCGATACACGCGCCTGCGGGAACAGGTTTGCACTGAACCTGGGTGAAAAACGCAGATATCCCCCGTCGCTGAAATATTGCAGCCGGACTCCCGCCTGCGCTTCAAAGGGTATTGCGGACCGTGTTCCGCCGGAAACCCATTCCGAGTCCAGGTAACCTTCCAACAGCAACGGTGTTGCGTCCAGAAAATACCGCGGCCTGTTCAGAGACTCCTCCAGAAAGGCAGAACGGTAGCCGTGAAGCGCCAATCCTGAATGGAGGTTCTTCAGGGATGAGAGCAGACTGGAAAACATCGAGCCAGTTCCATCTTCGGCACTCCTGTCAGCGGCATGGTCATCCCCGGCATGGTTATCCCTAGCATGGTCGCTGGCTGTTCCTCCCCTGCGATCGAATGGACGGTATGAGATCAGATCCGCTTCCACATGCCAGTGGGTAAGTTCGCTTTGATTCTCGAATGGATGGATGAAAAGCAGTTGGTCATTCAGATCCCTTCCGGGTCGTTGATATGAAAAATCCTCTTTCAGATACTGCGTGTGATAATAACTCATGCCGGTGCGGACGTGCAGGGTCCTGTCTGATTCCAGCGCCCGGAACCAGCCCAGATTGGCCGAATTATTCCCCCATCGGTTGCGTGTTTTGAACTGCTCTCGCACAAGAGGCGCCTCGAGGCGGACAGGCCGCGGGCGTACAAGGCGAAGGGCCTCCTGCCGGGTGTTGTTAAAGCCCGTATAACCACTTAGCATCCAGCGGTTACCATGGCTGTCTTCGAGAAATAGCTTGCCGTGCAGATCGTGGAATGTCACTTCAAACGACCCGGGTGTGACTATGCGATCATCCAGGGTGGTTATATCATCATCCAGCGAGTTCGGACGCCCTACATTGAGACCCCATGCTACCAAATCTTCGGTTCCGGGGAAGCCGTATCCGTTGAGCAGCGAAGTACGCCCCGAGACAAGCAGGCTGGAACGTCCCGCCATCAAGGGCCCTTCCAGGCTGCCGTTCAGTGCCGAGCTGCTAATTCCAGCATTGCCGCGGAAGCGGTAAAGAGAACCGGCGCGGGTAATCAGGTTCAGAGTTCCCCCGGGTGGCCCCTGATACCTGGCCGGCGTGACATCGTAGTGAAAGCTGCTTGTGCGAATGGCGTCGGCATTGAAACTGTCCACCAGTCCAAACAGGTGAGATTGATTGTAGATTACAGTGCCGTCCAAGAGGATCTGCATGGCATCGGAGTTGCTGCCCCGGACGTAGGCTCCGTCGGAGAGCGCAGTACCCATGCCCACCGAGGGAAGTGTCTGAAGCATGCGTATGGTATTTGATTCTCCGAGGGGGCTGAATCCGTTGAGCATGAGTGACCCGGCGCTGTTATTTCCAGCCGGCTGGTGCAGGACCGGGGCGTTGAGCACAATTTCCTTTCCTTCCAGGGCTGCCGGTTCCAATCGAACGGGAAGCTCACGGATAGCCGGGAGTTCACTGGCCGAGACGGCTATCAACCTGGTATGATATCCAACATATGAGACCTGCAGATACAGATCTTCACCGTCCGGCACTGTCATCCGGAAGCGACCGTTGATATCCGTCTGTACCCCCTGCAGGCGAACCGGTTCCATGTCAGGCCAGCGACCAGGCATACCTACTATATGGGTATATTGCGGACTACCGGTATAATCCAGATTGCCATCATAAGCCGGTGCATCAGCATATTCCAGAGTCTCGGCTTGTTCCGGAGCATCAATGTACACCGGAGCTTCGGCACTACTGGATGAAGATCTGTTTTTGTGGTCACTGGTCAACCGGATGACCGTTGCAAACGGCAGCCGATCCCCGGTCTGCTTATCGATGACATAGCCCTGCAGGTCTGTTGCCTGCGCTCCAAACCCGGCCTGATCAGCATCACCGACCCGGAAAAGCACGATCTGCCGCCTTTCTTCATTCAGTACGAGATCCAGACCGGCCTCATGTAACTCTTTCTTGAGGTCCTCCTGCCAACTATCGCCAAACGCGAAACGGATATCCACACCGGAGACAATCACATCCCGGTAAAGGAAACGAAATCCTGTTTCATGTTCGATTGTGAGTATAACCGATCGCAAGGATCGCGATGGGGCTTTCCTCTCGCCTGTAACCCCTGCTCCATCTGTGCCGAAAGCACCTTCTTCTATCGCGCCGGGAACCCTATCTGAATATTGAGGCAATGTGAGGTTTGCAAATAACGCGGGGGTCAAGCCATCTGCAGTGATATGATGATTCAAGGCAGTACCACAAGCCGCAGTCAACCCGCTGCCTGATGCAAATTCTGTAGCCTGCAGTTCCGGCGGGTGCAGTATGACGAGGCATATAAACAGCAATTTGCATTTCAAAACAATCCCTCTGAACATGGCACCGTCAATTCTGACCGGCTGTTGACAGGATGAAGCGGCCGGGTTCTGGCTGTTGGAGTGTCGCTCCGGTGGATACGGCCAGGTCCTGCAGTATCTGGCGGGGATCATCGAGCACCAGCGTTCCAGTCAGTTTGACATCCTGCAGGTCAGCCGATATCACAACGAGGACATTGAAATGCTGTCTGATTTCCCTGATGATGGAAGCGAGCGACCGCTTGTCGAGTATCAGCATATCATTCAGCCAGGCAATATGTGCATCAGAGGAAACTTGGGTGGATGAGGTCACACTCCCGTCAACGACCTCCCCTGTTTCACCGGGACGCAGATTGATCTCTGATGATCCATCCGCCAATGACATCAGAACTGATCCCTGCTCCAGGAACACGCGCGTGCGGCGGTCCCAGGTGCCAACGGTGAAACGGGTTCCGGTTACGATCACCCTTGCATCATCTGTCAGCACGGAAAATTGCCGCTGCCTGTCTGTCGCGGCAACTTCAAAATAACCCTCTCCTTTGACCTGGTACATTTGCCTGGCATCGGATTCGGAAATGCGGTGCAGCTCGGAATAGGGCCGCAGGGTTACCCGGGAGCCATCCAGCAGAGTAACGGTCTGTTGCTCGGATCCGGATTGGGCTATCAGTTCCGGCTCCATTGCTTGTTCTCTGGTCAGCAGCAACCATATAAATGCCACAAGTGCCAGGAGTGCGGCAACCCTTGTCAGTAGCGGAACCCATCGTATATTCATTCTTGGAACCGGTTCATCCTTGCGAATGACAGGCTTCTGCTGTCGCCATGGTCTGGGACCAGAGGGGATGTGTGACCGGTCTTTGTGATCTGCGTCATGGAGCACTTCAGAAAGCATCCCGGGCCGATCATCAGGCTGTATTTCAAATGAATTGGATCCCGAAGCATTCTTGTTTTCGATGGCCTGTTCAATGCTTTGCCACAGATGAGTGTCTGCCGAAGATTCTGACTTCAGTGTGACAGCAGATTTGTATGCGGCAAGAAATGGCAGAAGCGGATCCTGCCCGGGAGCTGCCGGCTCCCGGGCGGAATCCACCGAGTCCAAGGTCTGGTCCAGCAGTCTGGCCAGTTTCAGATCCTGTTCTTCTGGTTGATATGCTTTGGAATCTGACATGGATGTTTCTTCTGCCTGTGTTTGTTGTTTGTCTGTAACTGACAGGATTACCCTGTCACGAAACCGGGATCATTTCATTCAGGAGCGAGGGCGTTGATCCGGACGCGAATCATCGTTAGTGTCCGGGCGGTCAACCGATCCTGTGGCAAGACCTATGCGGAAGAATTCCCGCAGCTTGTCGAAGCGCAGCAGGGCCGTTCCGTCACCCGTGAGCTCAATCACACCTGAGAGATTGCGCTCAAAGGATTCCCCGTTGACAGTCCTTGTAATGGTAAGGCGGTACGATATGAAGCCGGTAATCCCATCTTCCAGACTGCCGTTCTCCCGGACCACATCCTTGTCGATACGTATTTTGTCCAGGTTCATGTCAAGTTCGTACGTGCGGTTGGTCACCATATCACGCTGCATGACCTTGGCATTCATTTCTCCGGTGCCGAAGTGCGAACCTGTCAAAGTCATGACGGGTGAGGCGGCCGTAAGTCCACCCAGATAAAACTGGTTAAACCGGTAGAATCTGGTGTAGCGATACGGGCCTTCCGTGATGCCCTCACGGGTTCCCTTGTAATCAATGGTCTGGATACGATCTTGCTGGCGTTTCGGGAATTGGATAAAACGACCGTTGACATCCGTGTAGATGTATCTGGACCGGACTTTCAGGCTTCGGAAAACAAGCGGACCTTCAAACTTCCGGATAAACCAGATGGTATGCTCTCCGGTCTCCGGGTTGTAATCGTAGTTATAGTCAGACTCAGATCCTCTGCCGTGATCTCTCTGCTGCTCGCGCTCACGGTTCTGGTCTTGCAGTCGCGACTGAATGCCATCTTCACTGACATCCGATACGGCATCGTAGAGACTGGACAGGAGTCCTTCCTCGACATCCGATAACGAGCTTCCGATGATCTCCCCTGCTATCTCCAGCTCTTCCTGCGATATTTCCTCCTCCTGTTCCTTGTTGAGTGTATCACATGCGGCAAATCCAAAGAGCAGTAATACTGCCGCAAGTGAAGGTATGAGGCGTTCCTTTTGATGTGTTTTCATGACTAAGTGATTTGGTTGTGATTGACCGGTGTTGACCGGCGGTTTCACTAGCTGTACACCTCACCGGACGCTTTACCCCCAAACATGATCAATCCGAAGGCATAAATTGTTTCAACGCAACTCGTAACTCTTTCAGTGCAAGTGCCATATGGTTCTCAACCGTTTTTTGAGCCACATCCATGGCCTGAGCCGCTTCCTTGTAAGACAAACCTTGCAGGTAGCACAATTCAAAGACCCTGCGGCGCTTTTCCGGCATGACTTCCAGTGCTTTATGCAAAGCTTCAATTGCCTGTCGGTTTTCGGCTGCTTCCTCCGGGTTGTCACCGCTGGCCGAAAGCTTGTAGGCGAAATCGGGATCCTGATCTTTCCGGTCGCGGAACAGATTCAGCATACGGTTGTAAGCGATGGTATACAGGAATGAGCGCAGGGACCGATCAGGCCGGATTTCCTCTCTCTTTTCCCAGATGATCAGGAAAGCGGTCTGCAAAAGATCCTCCGCATCGTCCCTTGCAGTACCCTTCGACACGAGAAACGAGAGCAGCGACGCCTGGTATCTTTCAAAAAAAAGCCGGAAGGCTTCCCTGTCTCCTTTTTTAATGCGTGCGGCCAGTTCTCTGTCATGGAGGTCATCCTCCAGATGCACTGCCAGCTGGATAAGGATCAAAAGGGACATAGCTGCCGGATGAGTTTGATATCACGGCAGAATATAGGACATGCTGGTAATATATCCGAGTATAAAACAGAATCTTACCTGCCTTGTCTTAGTGTCCATAACATTACAGACTTTTCAGTGCAAGGTGCAATGATGGCAAGATCCGTTTGATTATAGGTGAACGTGAACGCAGATTTTGCTGCAGATTTAGAATCTATCAATTCTCATTATCCCCTTCTGATGTCTGGGCATAGTCAATACCCACATCCTTTAGAATTACAAGAAAGATAATCATAATGAGAAACGACACGGGAACGAGTGCTATGATGATGGCCCAATCCTGCCACACAGCTGGGAAAGATTCAGGCCCGGATATAAAGATCCTTTTAATTAGAGCGGTTATTGTAAAGTAGACAATGATAAATGATCCAAAAAAACTGCCTATTATCGAAGTGGCTCGTGCGATCAGGCTTCTACCATCTACATTACTTGCAATTTCTGACGAACTTTTATTATCCATAATCTTCTCTTAGTTTCTAGTCTTATTGTTGCTTTTTTATATGCCCATGCACTTACTAAACCAGTTACATGCTAATTCTCAGCATGTAACCATTAATAAGGCTGCTTTACGGTATTCTTTCGCGTGAATATTACTCAACCAGGGTGGTATGCATTGAGTACCCGGGTGCGAATCAGGTTAGTCACTCCTCTCGCGGCCATTTGCGCGGATGCAAGTTCAAGTTGTGCATGATGCCCGCGAAGGCCATATGTATCAGAAAACCTGCAAGAAATAAACCTCCAAGCGCAGACCAGTCCTGCCAGACGGCTGGAAAATCATTCAAGCCGGTTTCGG
Organism: Balneolales bacterium; assembly: GCA_007132975.1. Lineage (GTDB taxonomy): Bacteria > Bacteroidota > Rhodothermia > Balneolales > Natronogracilivirgulaceae > SKNL01. The sequence goes on along the minus strand of SLNO01000128.1, from coordinate 18,861 downwards.
ATAGTCTGAATATCAGACCGCTCATGGCAGTATTAAAAAAAGAAAAAGATAGCAGTAGCAGCAAAACTATCACTCCACTTCGGATTAAAAATACTTGCAACCTGCTTTTCACAGCCGTTTTGTTTTTTTTATCGTTTTCCATATTCCTTACCTCGCTTTTTTCATTGATTAAAGAGTAAATAGTGCAACAGGAACCAAGTCGGCTCCTGTCGCATGTCTGCTTTTAATGCACTTACAATTTGGGGCTTTAGCAGTAATCTGCAGCACCTCCAATAGCTCCAACGACTGCTCCGACTGTGGCACCTATCGCACAGCCCTTTGGACCACCAATTACAAATCCAACACCACAACCTTTCAATGCCCCATCACCAGCGCTGCCGACCATGCCGGCCGCGCACGAACCCCAGCGGCTCCACCATGATTCCGGGTCACTGTCGTCTTCTTCCTCATTCAACCCGCCGCGTTCTCCTTCATCATTGTGTTCGCCATCCAGCACACCCATGGTGAAAGCCGGCATTGCCGGATCCAGTTTCTGATGGTGCTCTTCCATGAAGAGGATGGTCTGTCGCACGACAAGCAGCTCTATGACCAGCTCATCATCCAGTTCAGCGTTCGTAAGCGCGTCTGTAATCCTCTTCAGAGCCTCTTCAGGCGTATCCGAAGCGGCAACAAGCGACTCCGCAAATCCGGGAGCCTCCTTGCGCTGTCTGTGAGCGGCCATGTCGGAGAGTGCAAGGTCAAAGACTCCGAGCTCCGCATCGTCTTCAAAGACCTCGACATAGGCGCTACGGAAGTATTCGCCAAGCGCAAACCGGTTTCCGCCCGGCGCGCTGAGTTTTTCACCGGCCCTGACAAGCACCTGGTTCAGCGCCTGCTCAAAAGCAACATGATCTTCGCTCAGTACTTGCTTGTCATTATCATGCAAGCCTATCTCACAGGCGCCCAGTGTCACCATGAAAAAAGCTGCAATCGCCACAGGCAATCTTTTGATTCTTTTCATATTTGTACCTCTTTTGATGAATGGTTTTGTTTGGACGGCCTCCATCCCAGTATTTCCGCAGTTGCTGAATCCTGGAACCGAAACCACCAGCAATTTACCATCATCACAATCACCGGGTCTTTACAAAGCTGTTCTTGTTTTTCTTCAATTCTGCCTTATACTTCTGCGGCGTTAATCCTGTGACTTTTTTGAACGCCATGCAAAAAGTTGAGGGGTGCTCATATCCGACTTCATAGGCAAGCCAGGTAACGGATACGGGCTCATTCAGGCCCTCCATAATGGTCACAGAGCATCCAATTCTGTGGTTTCGCAGATATTCCGATGGCGAAGTGCCTGTGAAGAAGCGAAACTTCATCGAAAAATTGTTTTGATGAATCCGGCACTGCCCCCGAAGCTGATGCACGCTCAACCCGAATTCAAAGAGATGTCCGTTCAAAAAAGCTAGCGCCCTGCTCACATCCGCAGGCCAGCTTTCACTGCCGTGAATCAGGCTCACCCTGCAGTAATGCTGCTTTATGGCATCGATGACATGCCGTTCTCCCAAATTCGTCGCATTCATCTTTTCTGGCTGCATATGTGATCTGACAGGGTGACGTTGCTCGGAAATCCCGGACGGATGATGCCGCATCGGTGCGCCCGGATACTGCCCAACCTTCGGAAAAGCACTGTTTTTTATAAGAGCAGGCAAACGGCAATTCCTTACAGATTTTTTTCTCTTAAAATGAAACTCCCCTTAAAACCAAGCAGCTGGCTCACTTTCCCAAATCAGAACCTTGCGATATCGGTCACTCGTCCACCGCTCCAGGCCATTGCCTGGGATCTGACGCCTGCCGCCACCATCCCCAATCCTCCAAGGCTTTGTCGCCCTCAACATCCAGAACAGTCTGACCCGCCTGCCCGTTTTCGTGCCGATCAACCCGCTCGATCCCGTGCAGCCCGCTCTCCAACGGACGCACCCGCACCCGGTGTCCCATATCCCGCAGCGCCTCCGCCCTATCCTCCCATGCCGACCCCTCCTCCAGCTCCAGATACCGGCCGCGATGAAGGAAATTCGGCATGGCGATGGCCTGCTCCAGCGGAAGCCCCCAGTCCAGCACCCCGACCAGCGCCTTGGCCACGTACCCGATGATCCGGCTGCCCCCGCGCGACCCAAGGATCAGCCGCAGCTCCCCGTCCGCGTCAAAAACCATCACCGGAGCCATGGAACTGCGCGGACGCTTGCCCGGCTCCACGGCGTTGGGCGAGCGGAAACCGTTGCGTTCCGCATCGAATGTAAAATCGGTAAGCTGGTTGTTCAGCAGAAAACCGCCGGTCATGATGCGGCTTCCGAACGGCGCCTCGATGGAGCTGGTCATGGCCACGGCATTCCCGTGCCTGTCCACAATCGAAAAGTGGCTGGTACCGGTGGTTTCTTTTTGGGTGGATGGCGGCCATCCTCCGGCAACATCGCCCCCTGCCCCGGACGGCCGCCGATCCAAGGCCGCGCCGGCCGGCAAACCGGGATCCACCTGTTCCTGAGCCTGAAGCGTATCCACCCAACTTGCGCGCAGCGACAGATAGGTGGCGTCAAGCAAACCATCTTGAGGCACTTCCACGAATCCGGGATCGCCGATCCACGCCTCCCGGTCGGCAAAGGCCAGGCGGCTGGCTTCGGCAATCAGGTGGATGGCGGCCGCATCACCTGGCTGAAACCGCGGCATGTCGAAATGCTCAAGGACACCCAGTATCTGCAGCAGGGTGATGCCTCCGGAGGATGGGGCCGGGATCCCGCAGACGGTCCAGTCGCGGTAAGGGCGGCAGAGCGCTTCCCGCTCGACCGGCCTGTAGGCATCGAAATCCTCTTCCGTCAGATCGCTTCGTCCCGGCCAGCGCCCCCGGGCCGCGCGGACCATTTCTCCGGTCAGCGCTCCCCGGTAGAACACATCCGGTCCTCCCCTGGCAATGCCGGTCAGCGTTTCGGCCAATTCGGGGTTCTGCATGAAGGGCTCGTCGCCGCGGGCAGGTTGGACAATGCTTTGCCGGAGGTCGCGGAACAGCCAGAGCGACGGATCTGCGGAGATTTGGCGCTGCAGTCGTGCCGGCATCGGGAACCCTTCATCCGCAAGTCTGATGGCCGGTTCGAACAATTCCTCCCACGGCCGTGAGCCGTACTCCCCGTGCGCCTGGTGCAGCATGGCCAGCAAGCCCGGCACACCCACGGAAAGGCCGGTGGGTATGGCTCCCCAGACCGGAAGCGGCCAGTTTCCAACCAGGAAACGGTCAGGGGAAGCCGAAGCCGGCGCCGTTTCCCGGCCGTCGAATACTGTCAATCGCCCGGTGGCCCCGTCCCGGTACAGCAGGAACGCCCCTCCGCCGATGCCGCTCTCCGGCGGCTCCACCACGTTGAGCGCCATCTGCACGGCTACGGCAGCGTCCATGGCATTGCCGCCCGCGCCCAGCACCTTCATCCCGGCCTCAACGGCCATGGGATCGGCCGCCGTCACTACCTCCTCCTGTACTTTGAATTCCCGGGACGGCTCAGGAGGCCACACAGGATCGGCTTCATAGGCGGGGCCGCATCCGGCAGAAAACAAAAGGATCAGAGAAAAAATGGCCAGCAGTTGTTTCATGAATGCGCGTTTTTACCGATCGTTTCAATGAAATTTTGTGTTCGAATGGCATGGAGTCCCAAAGCTCGAAGATTATCAATATATTTTAATTCTTATGGATAAGACATACCTGCAAAAACTTTTCGAGCTGCACCGCGGTGCGGCCAGCTGCCCCTCACCGGTGCTGGTGGTCGCGTTTTTCAACCGGCTTTTGGGATTCCTGTTTCCGGAGTTCAGCAATATCCGTTTCCGGTCAGTCCGGGAGCTGGAACAGCTGAGCCATGAGCTCAATGAGGAATTCTGCCAGATCTTGAGGAAGTGTTCGGAGTGTCCGGAAGCGAACGTGGACGAAGTTGCGCGCGAGTTCTGGGCTGTGCTCCCGGAGATCAGGGAAACGCTGGTGCTGGATGTGCAGGCTATTTACGACGGTGATCCCGCCGCCAAGAGCCTGACCGAGGTGGTGCGTACCTATCCCGGTTTCTTTGCCATCACATCGTACCGGATCGCCCATTTCCTGCATGGAAAGGGCTACAAGCTATTGGCGCGCATGATCACCGAGAACGCCCACAGCCACACCGGCATTGATATCCATCCGGGTGCACGCATCGGCAGGCATTTCTGCATCGATCACGGCACCGGCATGGTGATCGGCGAGACGACGGAAATCCACGACCATGTGAAGATCTACCAGGGCGTCACGCTCGGGGCGTTGAGTGTGCGCAAGGAGGATGCGGCCATAAAACGACATCCCACCATTGAGGAATATGTGGTTATCTACGCCGGGGCCACCATCCTGGGCGGCGATACGGTCATCGGGCAGCACAGCATCATCGGCGGGAGTGTGTGGCTTACTTCAAGCGTACCACCATGGTCACGCATCACGTACATTGCTCACCAGGAAAGCCGGAAGGTAACCCGGGAGCCGCATCACACAGAGTAATCCGGGAGCCTCAATTTGCAGATCAACCCGAAAACTGCAACGCGCAGGATAACCCTGGAATCTCAACATGCAGCTAAAACCGGGAACTGCAAAGCGGAGATCAACCCGGTAGCGAAACATATAGAGCAACGCGAAACCCATCACCCGCAGCAACCCTGAGGTTTGGATTCTACGCAGCAACAAAATGGACCAATAACCGATATCATGATACTCGAAGACCTTATAGGCAACACCCCGATTGTACGATTGCAACATATCCCCGAATCACCTGACGTGGCCATCTACTGCAAGCTGGAGGGCCGCAACCCCGGCGGGAGCGTCAAGGACCGGGCGGCGTACGGGATGCTGACAGCGGCCCTGGAGCGCGGCGACATCAAACCGGGCGACAAGGTCGTGGAGGCCACCAGCGGTAACACCGGCATTGCACTGGCCATGATCGCGCGTCTCAAGAACCTGCGCATGACCCTGGTAATGCCCGAAAACTCAACGCAGGAGCGGATCCAGACCATGCGGGCCTACGGGGCGGAAGTGATCCTGACCGAGGCGGAGGGCACCATCGAGTACTCCCGCACGGTCGCCGACGAAATGGCCGCCACCGGCGAATACTACCAGCTCAACCAGTTTGCCAACCCGGACAATTACATGATGCACTACCGCACCACCGGACCGGAGATCTGGCGGGACTCAGATGGAAAGGTCACCCATTTTGTTTCATCGATGGGCACTACCGGCACCATTATGGGTGTTTCGCGCTACCTGAAAGAGCAGAATCCGGATGTGCAGATCGTGGGCGTGCAGCCCACGGAAGGATCGCAGATCCCCGGCATCCGGCGCTGGTCGCCCGAATTCCTGCCAAAAATTTTCGAACCGGAAAGGGTCGACCGGACCATCGACGTGAGCGAGGATGAGGCTGTGGAAATGACGCGCCGCATGGCCCGCGAGGAGGGGATCTTTGCAGGCATGAGCAGCGGCGGGTGCCTGGCGGCAGCAGTCAGGCTGGCAAATGTGCTGGATAGCGGACTGATTGTATGCATCACCTGCGACATCGGTGACCGCTACCTCAGCTCCCCCCTTTTTGAGGATATCGGGTGAAAATCTCTCGTTTTTCCATTATTATATAGTGCAATTACCGCTACATCTAGCGTAGCCTGCGATCACATTTTTTTCAGGGACCCCTCACAAATGATATTGTTATGAACAGTACGTTACCGGCTTCAGTACGCTTTCTCTCCGCTTTTTTAACCGCTCTGGCAATTATGCTTACCAGCCAGACGCAAGCCACCCATGCCGCCGACACCACGCGCACACAGGTGGCCGACGGATTCTTTCTTATCCAGATCGAAGAGCAGACCATTTTCAACCGCATCCGCATATCGGCACTAGAGATCAATATCGCACGGCCGAACGTCTCTATCCGAAGCACGCTGTCCAATAACAGGCTGGGCACTACTTTCACCAGTACGCAGAACATGGCCCGCAACTACCACAGTGAGGACCACCAGGTCATCGGTGCTATCAACGGAGATTATTTCGGGATCAGTGACGCCTCCAACCCTTATACTTATGTAAGTAACCTGATGGTCAAGGACAGCGAGTATGTGATCGGAAAGTCATACTCCCGCAGTCAGTTCGGAATGACAACCGACGGCATCCCGTTCGTGGACATGCTCAGTTTCGCGGGACAGGCGGTAACACCCGATGGCGTGCGCATCCCCATCACAGCCGTCAACCAGCAACGAACCAGCGGACGCGCGGTGCTTTTCAACCACTATTTCGGCAACAACACCCGCACCGACGACAGCGGCGTGGAGTTACAGCTGGAGCTGCTGGACGAAATGCAGGTGGGCAAGCCGTCGCAGTTTGCCGTACGTGAGATTGAAATTGGCGTGGGTTCCATGACCATTCCCGGCCGCGACTATTACATCCTGTCGGCTCATGGTCCGATCGCATCCACCCTTGTGGATACCGTGGCCGTCGGCGACACGCTGAGTATCACCACCACATTTTCCGAAAACGTAACCGGTTCTGTCATTGCCGGCGATCAGCAGATGGAGCTGACCGGGCGCAATATCGGCCGTGCCACCGACTTCCTGGTCCTGTATGACCAATGGAGGGGCAACACCACGGGCACCAACCAGTTCGGCAATGAAATCCTGCTCGAACCCATTGGTGAATTGACTTACAACGGCGTCTCGGAGCTGAAGGTCATCGACCAGGAGCACAATATCGGCAACATGGAGATCCCGCTGGGTCATGTGGTTGTCTCGGGACATGGGGATGCCAGATCATTCCTGCAGGAAAACATATCGGTCGGCGACACGGTAACACTGGACCTGCAGAGCGAATCCATTGATGGATATGTGGCCCAGCTCATGGGCGGCGGTCCGCACCTGATCACCGATGGCCGGATCCCCTCTACCTTTGAAGGAGTCGAAGGATTTCAGTTTCAACACAACATGAACCGTCATCCTCGTTCCGCGGTCGGCATGAACAAGGACAAAAGCCGGGTCTGGTTTGTCGTTGTTGACGGACGGCAGACGGCAAGTCAGGGTGCGAACATGATGGAAATGGCCGAGATCATGAGGGACTTCGGGGCCTGGAATGCGGTCAATCTGGACGGCGGCGGCTCCAGCACTCTGATCGTGCAGGACGAATGGGTGCACCGTCCCACCGAGTCCGACTGGCAGCGGAGTGTGGCCAATGCCCTCATCGCCATTGCCGAGCCTTACGACGGTGAAGTATTCGGCAGCATCCGCATACAGCCGGGTGATATGAAAGTGGAGCCCGGTGAGAATTTCAATTTCTTCGTGAAAGGTTTTGACCTGTGGGCCGATCCCCTCGAAATCCCCCAGGGTGATGTTTCCTGGGAAGTTGGCGGCGGACTTGATGCCAGTTACGGCCGCGGCGGGTTCCTGGCGAACGGCATCAGCGAAGGTTACGTAGTTGCACATTACCAGGATGCCACCGATACGGCCCGCGTGGCTATTGTGGATGATGTTTCGGTGGATGATGCCGGCGATCTTCCCAAGCGCTTTCTGCTGGCGCAAAACTACCCGAATCCGTTCAATCCGGACACCCGCATCCGTTTTGAGCTGCCGGAGGAAGCACATGTGCGGTTGACCGTATATGACATCCTTGGCCGGCCTGTGCGCACGCTGGTCAGCGAGGAGCGCCAGCCGGGGGTCCACAGCGTCATCTTCGATGCCTCCGGTCTGGCATCGGGAACCTACATCTATGAAATCACGGCCGGGTCGTTCGTGGACCGGAAAAAGATGATGCTTTTGAAGTAGACATGACAAGCTGATGCCTGCAAACGATGTTGCTGGTACAGCCTGAAATAACCTCCCGCTTTTCCGGAAATAATTGCTTATCTTTTGAGGTTTGTAACAGCACAGTATTGTTAGCGATTTTCATATGTCCAACCGGCGTAAAATCCGGGAAACCGTCATGAAGGCGCTTTACGCGCTCTCTGTCGGTGATCTTCCCCTGGAGCATGTTCTTGATACCATCATAAAGCCCGAATTCCGGAGTGACGGCTTCGGCCGGGATTTTGCCGAGAGGCTGTTCCTGCGAACGGTTGACAATCGCGAAAAAACGGACGAGATCATCAGGGACCATATTGCCAACTGGCAGATCGAGCGGCTTGCCATGGTGGACCGCGTCATCCTACAGATGGCCATCACGGAGATTCTCACTTTCGAAGACATCCCGACCAAGGTCTCCATCAACGAAGCCATTGAAATCGCTAAAAAGTACTCCACCTCACGATCCGGCCCCTTCGTCAATGGCATACTGGACGCTGTTGTGCTCACATTGCAAAATGACGGGGTGCTTAAAAAAGAGGGGCGCGGACTCATGGACCTTCCTGCGCGGAAGAAGAAAACGCGAAAAACCGTTGATGAGGAGGCAGTCCGGACGCAGGAATACAGCCCCTATTATTCGGAGCAGGATCCCGATGGCGGAGAAACTGACACAAATGAAATACCGGAGAATGCCAACACCGCTGACAGCCCTGAAAATGATGGCGATGACTCCCCCGGATCGGCGAAAAAGTTGGCGAAAAAACCCCGGATCAAGCGTCCGCCTAAAAACAAAAAGCATTAATCAGGAACCGGTCGCGGATTGGAAAACAGAAGCTCAGATCATATCCGGAGTTCGGAAAAGTTCATTGCCATCGGCGATGTACATGGCTGTGCCAGGTCTCTGTCGGCCCTGATTGAAAAAATCCGTCCCTACCGTGACCGCACGCACATGTTTATAGGCGATTACATAGACCGCGGACCCGATTCCAGTGGTGTAGTTGAGAGTATCATCGCATTTGCCCGGGACCACCACTGCGTGTTCCTCCGTGGCAACCATGAAAAAATGCTGATGGATGCCATCCAGTCGGGTGAACGGACGTTTTGGCTGATGAATGGCGGCATGGAGACCCTGGGGTCATATCAGATTCATGATCCCGCTGAAATCCCGGCCCGGCACCTGGAATTTTTCCAGCAAACCCGTCTTTGGCACGACACACCAGATTATCTTTTCATACACGCCGGTCTTGATCCGGACCAAAGTATTGAGCAGCAGCTCACCTCCCCAGACATCGAAAACACGGCCCTGTGGGAACGCCGGCACATCCACGAGCCTGTCTCGTGGGAAAAACCGGTCGTGTTCGGACACACCCCTGTCAGGGAGCCGCTTATCGACGATCGCAAGATGGGAATTGACACCGGTTGCTGCTTCCCGAATCGAGGCTACGGACACCTGACCGCCCTGCTGCTCCCGGAAAGAACCGTCATCAGCCAGGAATGCCTGGACTTCATCACCTGACCAAATGGACTGTGTCAGGTTTGCAGATAGTAAATATCAGTACAAGATTGCTTAATAATTTATGAGCCTTAAATGCGGAATCGTAGGACTGCCCAATGTCGGCAAGTCCAGTTTGTTCAATGCCCTCAGCAACGCCGGCGCAGAAGCGGCGAACTTCCCCTTTTGCACCATTGACCCCAACATTGGCATTGTACCGGTTCCGGATGCGCGCCTGGACCAGCTGGCCTCTCTCGTCAACCCCAAAGCAGTAACCCCCACCACCATCGAATTCGTGGACATCGCAGGCCTGGTCAAGGGCGCCTCCGAGGGCAAGGGCAAAGGCAACGCCTTCTTGTCGCACATCCGGGAGGTTGACCTGATCATCCATGTCGTGCGCTGTTTTGAGGATGGCGATGTGGTGCATGTGGATGGCAGCATCGACCCGATACGCGATATCGGCACCATCGACACCGAGCTGCAGTTCAAGGATCTGGAAACGCTTGAACGACGCGAGGAGCGCGTCAAGAAAATGGCCAAATCCGGAGACAAGACGCTGATGAACCAGCTGCACATGCTGGCAGGGCTGCGTGCCCATATCGAACAGGGAAAACCCGTGCGCTCCTACGGCGACTGGGATCCCACCCATCCAGCCTTCAGCGAACTCTTCATGCTAACCGCCAAAAATGTGCTCTACATGTGCAATGTGGATGAGGCGGACCTGCCCGACGGCGATGGCAACCACCACGTCATGGCCGTCCGCGAACACGCCAGCCAGGAAGGCGCCGAGGCCATCGTGGCCTGCGCCAAGATCGAGGCGGAGATCGCTGAGCTGGATGACACGGAAAAACGGGAGTTCCTGGATTCGGTAGGGCTGAAAGAGTCCGGCCTCAACCGACTCATTTCGGCGGCATACCGGAAGCTGGGGCTCGTCACTTTCTTCACGGTTGGTCCCAAGGAAGTGCGCGCCTGGACCGTTCGAGAGGGCACCAAGGCCCCGCAGGCCGCCGGTACCATCCACTCGGATTTCGAGCGGGGTTTTATCCGGGCCGAAACCATATCCTACCATGATTTTGACCTGCTTGGCTCCGAAGCGGCAGCGCGTGAGGCAGGTAAAATGCGTTCGGAGGGACGCGGCTACACCGTAAAAGACGGCGACATCATGCTGTTCCGCTTCAATGTTTGACCGCCGAATCCCGGATATTCACCACATCAAACCTTATATTGTCACGTTTACCATTTTTCACAAGCCAGCGATAAACAGAAACCGATTACATGTCCGACCAGAACAACAGCAAGAAACTCACCTTTACCTTCCCTGACGGCAGTCAGAAAACATTTGAACTCGGGGTTACAGGCCACGATATCGCGCAATCGATCTCCGGGCGCCTTGCGCGCGAAGCCCTCAGCATCACCGTGGACAACACGGTGCTCGACCTGCACCGCCCGCTGACGTCCGGCGGAAAGTTATCCATCAACACCTGGGATGATGAGGACGGGAGGATGGCATTCTGGCACTCATCGGCACACGTGATGGCCGAAGCCGTGGAAGCACTTTATCCGGGAGTGAAACTTGGGATCGGCCCGCCCATCGAACAGGGGTTCTACTACGACATCGATTTCGGTGACCGTTCTATCAGCAGCGAGGACCTTCCGGCCATCGAGGAAAAAATGCAGGAACTGGCGAGGCAGAAAAACCGGTTTGAGCGGTTTGAGATCCCCAAGGATGAGGCCATCGCCCACTACAAGGAGAAAGACGATCCCTACAAGCTGGACCTGCTCGACGGCCTGGAAGACGGCACCATCAGTTTCTACAAGCAGGGCAATTTCACCGATCTGTGCCGCGGTCCGCACATCCCGGACACCGGGTCCATCAAGGCCCTCAAGCTGCTCAACACCGCCGGGGCCTACTGGCGCGGAGATGTCAAAAGCAAGCAGCTCACCCGCATTTACGGAATCAGTTTCCCGAAAAAAAGCATGCTGGATGCGTTCCTGCATCAGATGGAAGAGGCCAAAAAACGGGACCACAAGAAGCTCGGCCCGCAACTTGGCATCTACATGATCGACCGGATGGTGGGAAGCGGCCTGCCCATGTGGCTGCCCAAGGGTGCCATTCTGCGGCGTACCCTCGAAGCTTTCCTTCGTGAAGAACAGGTACGGCGTGGCTACCAGGAGGTTATCACTCCGCACATCGGAAACCTCGAGCTGTACCGCACATCCGGCCACTATCCCTACTACAAGGACTCGCAATTTGCGCCCATGCAGATCGACGACGAGGGATATCTGCTCAAACCGATGAACTGCCCGCACCACCACCGCATATATGATAACGAGATGCGCAGCTATCGGGACCTGCCTGTGCGGCTTGCCGAATTCGGCACCGTCTACCGCTATGAGCAGTCAGGTGAACTAAACGGCCTCTCCCGCGTGCGCGGTTTCACCCAGGATGACGCCCACATCTACTGCACCAACGACCAGCTCAAGGATGAGATCATAAACTGTATCGATCTCACGCAATTTGTATTCTCGACTTTCAATATGCCTGTGGATATCCGCCTCTCCTTCCGGGACGATAATGACGAGAAGTTTGGGGGTGAACGGACTTTGTGGGACAGGGCCCAGCGCGAGATCAAGGAAGCCGCCGATGAAATGGGCCTCACGTACCGCATTGCAGAGGGCGAAGCAAGTTTCTACGGCCCGAAGATCGACTTCATTATCCAGGATGCCCTTGGAAGGAAATGGCAGCTTGGAACCGTCCAGGTGGATTACGTCATGCCCGAACGCTTCAACCTGACCTATGTGGGAGCGGACAACCAGAAGCACCGTCCGGTTATCATCCACAGGGCGCCGTTCGGTTCCATGGAGCGCTTCACCAGCATCCTTATTGAGCATTTTGCCGGTAATTTCCCGGTCTGGCTGAGTCCTCAGCAGGCCGTCATCATTCCGGTCTCCGACCAGTTCAACGACGTTGCCGAAACCTACCGCAAACAACTGTCCGAGACAGGTATTCGTGTTCAGTGCGACCTCAGGGGCGAGCAGATCGGTGCAAAAATCAGAAATGCGGAAACCTCCAAGATCCCCTATATGTTGATAGTAGGAGAAAAAGAGAAGCAAAACGGTACCGTTTCTGTGCGAAAGCACAAAAAAGGTGATATCGGAAGCTTTAATTTTTCAGATTTTCTTTCGATAATAGCAAGGGAAGTTTCTGAAAAGACGCTTCCGGAGACGGAATGACCGTTTTAGCTGCACAATCGCCAATGGCATCCGGGCCGGTCCAGCGGCACCGGGAATCACCGGCGATTTGAATTCCACAATAACAAAACAGGAGAAACAACCATCGGAAAACGATTCAAAAGCAATCCCGTTCGCAGGTCTGTACCGAAAGAGCGAGTGAACGAGGGTATCCGGGCTGAAGTAGTTCGCGTCATCAAGCCCGATGACGAGCACGCCATACTGCCGGTTGACAAGGCCATTGAACTGGCCTACAGCCTGAATCTTGACCTTGTTGAGGTCGCGCCCAATGCCGATCCTCCCGTGTGCAAGATCATGGATCACGGTAAATATCTCTTCGAAAAGAAGAAAAAGGAAAAGGAAGCTAAAAAGAAACAGCACGTCATAGTCCTGAAGGAACTGCGCTTCCGTCCTCAAACCGATGATCACGACTATGAATTCAAGAAACGCCATGCCGAGGGATTCCTCAAGGAAGGCAACAAGGTGAAAGCCACAGTCCAGTTCAAGGGACGTGACATCATCTACAGTGACCAGGGCAAGAAACTCCTTGACCGCCTGCTGAAGGACCTTGAAGATTTTGGCAAAGTGGAGACACCTGCCAAACTGGAGGGGAAGCGAATGTCCATGGTACTTGCCCCCATCAAAGGTCCGGGCTCCTGAGGCCGGCTCATCAAAGGCATAATTGCACCTATAAAAAGTTGCTGCTGAGCAGCATTTTTGTTACCTTTGGTACTTGCAAATTTTTAACCAATTTTTCGGGTTAATTATGCCTAAAATGAAAACCGTAAGCGGCGCCAAGAAGCGTTTCAAAACTACCGGTACCGGTAAACTGAAGCGTAAAAAAGCGTACGCCAGTCATATCCTTACTAAAAAATCACCGAAGAGGAAGCGTAACCTGCGAACAGCAACCCTGGTTGCCAAGGTAGACATGCCGCGCATGCGCAATCTGCTTCCCAATTCCTGATTTTTTTTGAACCATTAACTTACTGATAAAATGCCACGATCGACCAATAATGTGGCTTCCCGTCGCCGTCGCAAAAGAGTACTTGAACAAGCGAAAGGTTACTGGGGTGCAAGAAGCAAGGTCTACACTGTCGCGAAAAACGCAGTGGAAAAAGCCCTTCAGTACCAGTACCGCGACAGGAGAGTCCGCAAAAGAGAATTCAGAAAACTCTGGATCGCACGTATCAACGCTGCAGCCCGCCTGAACGGGACCACCTACTCCAAGCTTATGGGCGCCATGAAATCCCATGACATGGAGATCAACAGGAAGGTGCTTGCAGACCTCGCCGTTCACGATCCAAAGGCCTTCACCGCCGTTGTGGAAGCCACACAGAAGAAATCCTGATTCCAATTCTGTTTAAAAGCCGGCAGTGTCTTCCATGACGCTGCCGGTTTTTTTATGTTTGGAACCGTTATTTCCATTACACGTACCGATCCTGTCCTGCCATGCCAAGCATTTCCGATATCGAAAAAGTAAAAAACGACATCACCTCGTACAATTTGGACTCAGCGGAGGCCGTTGAGTCCTTCCGTCTTACCTATCTGTCGCGCAAGGGACTTATCACTGAGCTGCTGGCCGGCATAGGCAAAGCGGCGCCAGAGGAACGCGCCCTGCTGGGAAAAGAGCTGAATGCACTGAAGCAGCTCGCTAAAACCCGTTTCGACGAAGCCAAAGAATCTCTTGCTGCCGGCAAAACAGGTGATGCTTCAGCAATGGACGATCCCACGCTTCCGCCGCCGCCCCTGGCCACCGGATCTACCCATCCCCTCTCCCAGACCCTTGAAGAGATAAAAAACATCTTCTACCGGCTGGGGTTCACCATTGCCGACGGACCGGAGCTCGAGGACGATTTCCACAATTTCACGGCTCTCAATTTTCCTCCGGAACACCCCGCCAGGGATATGCAGGACACGTTTTTCATCCGCAAGGACCCGCAGGATCCGTCCCGTGACCTGGTCCTGCGCACCCACACTTCCCCCGTGCAGATCCGCCTGATGAAAGAGCAGAAACCGCCGCTGCGGGCCATCATGCCCGGACGGGTCTACCGCAATGAGTCCATCACCGCCAAATCCTACTGCCTGTTCCACCAGGTCGAAGGTCTGTACGTCGATAAAAACGTCAGCCTCGCCGACCTGAAACACACCCTGATCACTTTTGCCGGCCATCTGTTCGGCAAGGACCTGAAGTATCGCATCCGCCCCTCCTTCTTCCCGTTCACCGAACCCAGCCTTGAAATGGACATCTGGTGGGAAACCGGCAGCCGTCCGGGGCAATGGATGGAGATCCTGGGCGCAGGCATGGTCCATCCCAATGTGCTCAGGGCCGTGGACATAGACCCTGAAATCTGGACCGGATTCGCTTTTGGCATGGGTGTGGAACGTATCACCATGTCGCGGTACGAAATTGACGACATCCGCCTGCTTTACGACAATGACGTCCGATTCCTGAATCAGTTCCCCTGACATTTTAACCTTGGCCGGCAAACCGGTCCAATGCAGCACTGACCGGATACCCGCAAGTTCAATCATTATTTCACCCTGATGAAATGTTCATGACAGGGCATATCCCTGGACAAGCAGGAGCATGATAATACGTCATGGACATTCTATGTGACCAAATTAATCCAATGATTTTAAACACATGAACTGAAAGTCACGTAGTGCTATGTCCATGACCGGCATAACTTCGGTCACAAATGAGCATGATTAAAATGTCATGGACATCCTATCTGACCTTATGAATTCAACATTTTAAACAGATGAAAGTCTCCTACAACTGGTTATCGCGCTATCTCTCAGAAATCCCCTCACCGCAGGATGCGGCCGACAAACTAACCCTCGCCGGTCTCGAAATCGAGGAAATCGAGGAGACCGGATCGCAATTCGACGGAATTGTCGTCGGGGAGGTCCTGGATGTCCAGCCGCATCCCGATGCCGGCCGCCTTGTAGTGTGCCGTGTGGATATCGGAAGTGAAGAACCCTCCCAGATTGTATGCGGGGCACCCAATGTGGCAGCCGGACAGAAGGTACCGGTGGCCACGGTTGGCGCCACACTGCCCAAACCGATGCCCGACGGCTCGCCGTTCACAATCCGCAAGGCGAAAATACGCGGACAGAAATCGGCCGGCATGATCTGTGCCGAAGATGAACTGGGCCTGAGTGACGATCACAGCGGTATCATGGTACTTGATGGCGGCATCGCCACTGGCACACCTTTCGGGCAGATAGCCGGCTCATTAAAGGATTATGTCTTTGAAGTCGGTCTGACCCCTAACCGTCCGGACGCTACCTGCCACCTCGGCGTGGCCCGCGACCTGGCCGCCGTAACCGGCGCCGCACTGAAAAAACCGCTGGATAATCTGCCGACTGTTCCGCAGCAGCTGGAAGAGGGCACGATCCGCATCACCGACACGGACAAATGCCACCGTTATGCGGGTATCGTAATGCGCGGTGTGACCATCCGCGAATCCCCTGATTGGCTCAAACAGCTGCTGACAGCCATCGGGCTGCGCCCACTGAACAACGTTGTCGACATTACCAATTTTGTGCTGCACGAACTGGGACAGCCCCTTCACGCCTTTGACCTGAAAAAGCTGGCAGGTGGACGCATTGACGTGCGCTCTTTCCCGGAGGACACGAAATTCACCACGCTTGACGATGTGGAACGAACCGTCCCGGCCGGTTCCCTTTTCATCTGCGACGGAGAAAAACCTGTAGCCCTGGCAGGTGTCATGGGCGGAGTGAATTCGGAAATCTCGGAGGTGACCACCGACCTGCTCATCGAATCGGCCTGGTTCGAACCTGTCGGTATCCGCAAGACTTCCCGTACGCTGGGCCTCCAGACCGACTCCTCCTACCGTTTTGAACGCGGGGTGGATCCATCCATAACCGCTGCGGCCGCTCTTCGATGCGCCGAACTTATCCTCGATCTCGCCGGAGGTACCATTGAGGGAATTTCCGATGTACATCCCGTCAAGACCGATGCCGGCAAGGTTACCCTGCGCTACGACCGACTCTGTGCTATCCTCGGGACAAAAATTGATTCAGAGACTGTCACAGGTATTCTCAACCGGCTGGAAATCGACACCGCAACCGGGTCAGATAGCCCGCTTGCGTGGACGTGCACCATCCCCACATTTCGTCCGGATGTGACCACCGAGATCGATCTTATTGAGGAAGTGGCCCGCATCCACGATTACAACAACATTCCGGACCCAGAACGCATCAGCATCGCCAGCCCTGAGCCCGTGCCTTTCGGCGAGCAGTTCCGTGAGAAGGTCAGACAGGCGGCAGTGAGTGCCGGACTCAAGGAGATCTACACCAACAGTCTGCTTCCGGAACGCTTCTCAGACGCACTTGGTGGAAAAACGGTGGTGATTCCAACGCTCAACCCCATTACAAAAGACCAGGCATTGCTGCGTACGCAGCTGCTCTATGGTTTTCTGCGCTCCGCGGCATACAACTTCAACCGGGGTGTGGCCGGTGTCCGGTTCTTCGAGATCGGCAATATATTCCGCCAGGACAATGACGGGGGGACCTGGATCAAAGGTATTCATGAAGCCACGCACCTGCATATCGGCGTTGCTGGCAGCATCCACTCAGATCATTGGAAGGAGCCGGCCCGGACCTTCAACCTGTTCGACCTGAAGGCAATGGTGGAATCCATTCTGGTCCGGCTGGACATTTTTGGCCAGACCGGCTGGAGGCGAGACGGTGATAACCTGGAACTGATTTACAACGGCAATAACGGGAATAGAAAGGCTGGCAGCGATAATGGCGCAGTGATCGGAACACTCTTTGAGGTTGACGATGATTGGAAAACCCGTACGGAAGTGGAAGCTGCTGCATTCTCGTCGGAGTTGAACATTGGGCTGCTTGAGCGTCTTGCCCGCAAAAGCTCCGGACGGGTCTACCATGCCGTATCCCGTTTCCCGTCATTTGAATTTGACCTTGCGCTTGTGGTGGACAAGCAGGTTTCAGCAGGTGACCTGATTGAGGGAATGCGCAAAATATCTGGTCACCAGCTTGCCAATGTCGAAGTATTTGATGTTTTTGAAGGCGGGTCACTTGAAAAACATCAGAAAAGCATTGCTTTTCGTCTGACGTTTCAGGATAATGCCAAGACGTTGACCATTAAGGATGTGGACCCTGTCATTCAGAAAGTTTTGAAGCGGCTTGCAGCCGATCATTCAGCGGAGCTGCGATCCTGACATCGGACCGGTCAATCGCACTTTTTACAGTTTAACACCAGCAGCAGCTTAGGCAGTACCTGCAGTATGTTTTCAGTCTGCAACTTGTCTCTTACTCAAAACGGAGCAATTACAGTGACATATCATGACCAACCATACTATAAGGAGTTTCGTGACCTGCTGACAAGGATTCAGTCAGGCGTCAATGATCTGAAAGAAGAAAACCAGCGTCTGAAAGAGGAAAATAATGCGTTCAGCAATCAGCTTAAGGAGATTCGCGGACAACTGGCTGAGGCCAGCCGTACGGTGGAGCGTCTCCGCAGTGAGCAGGCAAGCAGTACCAGGGCTGTTGAAAATGACGCAGTTTCCGGCGCTTCAGCTGCCGGAAAGTCGGGGTCACACTCCCCCGGCCTTTTCAACTCGCTGGACGAAAATGAAAAAAGAATTCTCAGGCAGCAGATTATCGACCTTATTGCTCGCGTGGACAAGCACCTGGGCCGATCAGGGGCCTCGGTATCTCCAGATCGGTAACTGTTTGGCAAAGAACGCCTGCGGGCGGCTGTCACAAGGGCCTTTGCAAGCAATACAACTCAGGCATCCATGCCGGGCGACCATTCAATCCAACAGAAAACGATTCCATCCCTGAAATAATCCGCCAATGAAATCAATCAAGGTCACCATATTGGGCAAGCAGTATCCCCTCAAAATAAATGAGGGTGACGAGGAGCTGATGCATAAAATTGCCGCCTTTGTAGACCGGCGTTTCCATGATTTCCGCAAGGCGCTCATCAACCAGCCCGAGTCCACCATCATGGTGCTGGCGTGCCTCAGCATCACCGAGGAGCTTTTCCTTGCCAGCGACGGTGAACAGCCGGGCGGACCGACAGACGACACGGCCGTTTTCCAGGATATCAACGGCTCACTTCGCAAGATTTTGGATGAAATTAAAAAGGAAAATCCCGATATTTAAGTAGCCTGATAAAAGATCGTTATTATAAACGCTTTTGAAGCAGGGTTAACATAAACAAGCACAACACTTAAAAAAAAGGGTGTTCAACTTCGTCCGGCAATGCCAGGCCTCACGTCACCCCGAGTGAATAGTGGAAGGCAGACCCG
>SLNO01000069.1 GCA_007132975.1 Balneolales bacterium | reverse complement strand
GGCGACCGCTACCTGATCATGGGTTCGGCCTTCGTCTTCAGCCTTGCCAGCACGTTTTTCATCCTGGCCATCGCGCGGTACCGCGGCGTGACGCCCGAGGTGATGGTGCTGTCGGGCATCGCCATCGGGTCGCTGTTCAGCGCGGGGGTGTCGGCCATGCAGTTCCTGGCCACCGAAGCGGAACTGTCGGCCATCGTTTTCTGGATGTTCGGCGACCTGGGACGCGCATCGTGGCAGGAGGTGTCGATGCTGGCGATGGTGATGGTGCCGGTCTGGATGTTTTTCACACTGATGTCGTGGAACTACAAGGCGCTGCAGTCGGGCGACGAGTACGCGCAGAGCTTGGGTGTCAACCCGTTCCGGATCCGGCTTTTCGGGATGCTGGTGGCCTCGCTTGCCACGGCGGTGGTGGTCAGCTTCTACGGCATTATCGCGTTCGTCGGGCTGGTGGTGCCCCATATTGTGCGGCGCTTTATCGGCGGCGACGAGACTTTCCTGATCCCGGCGGCGGCCCTGTTCGGCGCGCTGTTCCTGCTGCTGTCGGATACGGTGGCGCGCACGGTCTTCTCGCCGGTGATACTGCCGGTGGGCATCCTCACCTCGTTCATCGGCGCCCCGCTGTTCCTGTTCCTGCTGTTGCGGGGATTCGGGAAGAGCTACTGGAACTGAAATCTTGAATCCGGGATACAATTCCGCAACGGATAACACATCCACCATCACAAAGCTGCCTTCACATTCACCAAATCTTTTAAATCCAAAGACAACCGCCATCAGTAATACGGATCTGCCAACATCGGCATCCAACAAAATTTCCGTCATCACAAAAATGCATATTTCACTCCAAAATGTCACTTTTCGCTACGACCGGGACCCGGTACTGAAGGAAATCCGGGTGGATGTGGACCGTGGTGACATGGTGGCCCTGGTGGGTCCGAACGGCTCCGGCAAAAGCACGCTGATCAAGTGCATCAACGGCATTTTGCCTGTGCGCGAGGGGGATGTGCTGATCGACGGGACCAGTGTGCGGTCCATCCCCGCCGTGGAGCGCGCCCGCCGCATGGCCTACGTACCGCAGAGCGAGCACAGGAACGTGCCGGTGCAGGTGTTCGATGCGGTGCTGCTCGGGCGCAAGCCATATATCCAGTGGCGGCCGTCGCACTCTGATCTGGAGCGCACCGCCGAGATCCTGCGCCGCCTCGATCTGGAGGATGTGTCCATGCGCGAGGTGCACCGGCTCAGCGGCGGACAGCAACAGCGCGTTTACATCGCCCGGGCACTGAACCAGCAGCCCGACATCCTGCTGCTGGACGAGCCCACGGCCAACCTTGACCTGAAATACCAGATGGAGACCCTGGAGCTGCTCCGAGAGCTGGCCGGCGACGGGATCACCGTGATCATCGCCATGCACGACATCAACATGGCCTCGCTGTTCGCCAGCCGCGTGGTGATGCTCAAGGACGGGACGGTCTTCGCCAGCGGCGGACCGGATATCGTCACCGCCGAGCATGTGGAGCAGCTTTTCGGCGTGAAAGTGCGGGTGGTCCATGAAAACGGCGCGCGCTATATCGTGCCCGAAAGATTTTGATAATTATCCGAGCGGTTTTGACAGTTGCCTGACCGGTTATGATATTTATCCGAGAGGTTTTGACAATCACCAGACCGGCTTTGACGTAACCCAACCCCTCAAACTCTGCTTGCCTGTTGACTTTTCCACCCATTTGAATTATAATATCGTAAACCGATATCGCAAATCGATAATGACAGAAGACCGCTTGCTCAGAAAACTCTTCCTGGGGTTTGTCCGGATCCACATCCTGCATCACTGTGCCGTGAGGCCATGGTACGGGCAGGAGATGATCGAGGAGTTGCACGAGCACGGGTACGAGTTCTCCTACGGGACCCTCTATCCGATCCTGCACGCACTGGAAAAGGAGGGATGGCTGACACGGACGGAGAAACTGGTGGATGGGCGCTGGCGCAAGTACTACGAGGCCACGGAATCCGGCAGGAACGTGCTCCGACTCGCACGCAGGCAGGTACGTGAACTCTCGGAGGAACTGGATGAACATGACAACTAAAAAAACTGATAATGACTGAAGTAGGGAACAATAGCCCCGAAGCGGAAGGTGCAGATCGTGATGTCACAGAGAACAAGGCGGTCCGCTGGCCGGTATTCCTGAAGGATGTCCTGGTCTGCTCGCTGGGCGCATACGGCGGCCCCGAGGCGCACATGAGCGTGTTCATGGACCAGCTCGTGGCCCGGAAAAAATACCTGACCGAAGAAGACCTGATCGAGCTGATCGCGCTGTGCAGCATACTCCCGGGTCCCACAAGCACGCAGACCATTGTGGCCGTCGGATACCGCACCGGCGGACCCCTGCTCGCGCTGCTCACCATGCTGGTATGGGCGTTGCCCGTGCTGGCGGTCATGACGGCCCTCTCCTTCCTATACCAGTTCCTGGCCGCACTGGAAATTTCCGAAGACATACTCCGGTTTATCGGCCCAATGGCGGTCGGCTTCATCATCGTCGCCGCTTTCCGTATCGGCCGCAAGGTGGTCACCGACACCACCACGGCCCTGCTCATGATCTTTGGCGCCGTGACCACCTGGTTCATCCGCGATCCGTGGATCTTTCCGCTGGTGCTGGTCATCGGCGGCGCGGTCAGCGTCATGATCGCCCGCGAATCGGACATCTGGAACCGGGTCCGGCTGGATCCTCCCTGGCGATACCTCGGCCTCTTCGCCTTTTTCGCCCTGGGTGGAATCGTCCTGGCCACCCTCTCCGACAACCGCCTGGCTGTGCTCTTCGAGAGTTTCTACCGCTACGGGTACCTGGTCTTCGGCGGCGGACAGGTGGTGGTGCCGCTGATGCACAGCGAACTGGTGCAGATCCGCGAGTACATGACCAACGAGGAGTTCCTGACCGGGTACGGACTGGTGCAGGGGCTGCCCGGACCGATGTTCAGTTTCGCCGCCTATGCCGGCGGCATGGCCGCGCGCGACGGTTCGGCCCTGCTGCAGATCGGCGGGGCGCTGGCCGGCGGCATCGGCATCTTCCTTCCGGGGCTGCTGCTGATCTACTTCATATACCCGGTCTGGGAGAACCTGAAGAAAATCCGTGCCGTGCGCATCTCCCTGAAAGGCATCAATGCCGTGGCGGGCGGACTCATAGCCATCGCCGCAGTCATCCTTATGCAGGCCAGTGGCTTCCAGCTTGAAAACATCATCGCCGTGGTGCTGTCTGTTGCAATTCTGGCCACCGGGAAGATCCCCGCCCCGCTCCTTGTTGTTGCTGCGATCGCGGCCGGCATACTTATTTAAATCTTCTTCATGTAAGCGTCTATATTTAAGATTATCGTGTTTGAGCAAAAAAGCT
>SLNO01000006.1 GCA_007132975.1 Balneolales bacterium | reverse complement strand
GTCTGCTCGAAACTCTTTTCTTCCCATTCTGCAGCCATGCGTGGAATGGCCTGTTCGCGTTCGCCCGGATCGGGGTGGCTGGACATCCAGGTAGGGATGCTGTGACCGGCCTGGTCCGACAGGCGCTTCAGGCTGGTGAAAAAGGCGGCTCCCTCCGCGGCCACATATCCGGCCCGGGCCGAATACTCAACGCCCAGCCGGTCCGACTCACGCTCGGCATCGCGGCTGTAGCTCAGGAAGATCAGCTGTGCCGCCTGGCTGCTCAGGTTGAGAATACCTTCGCCGGGAAGCCCAAGGAACTCCTGTCCCAGCACTGCCCCGCCGATGATGGCTATCTGTCCCAGCGTCTGACGCAGCGCCCTCTGTGAGGCGTGTCGGGCCGCCACGTGCCCGATCTCGTGCCCGATTACCACCGCAAGCTGCGCCTCGTTGTTCAGGTGCACCATGAGTCCGCGCGTGACGTAGACATATCCACCCGGAAGGGCAAACGCGTTCACCACGGGAGAATCCAGCACACGGAAGAAAAACTCGGTCTCGCGGAACTGCCTGTCGGTTTCCGGGCGGCGCATGTGACTCTCGGCCAAAATGATCTTGCCGATGTCATGGATGTACTGCGCAGTCTCTTCGTCGTCATACAGGCCATACTGCGCCACGAGTTCCACATCCACCTCCCGGCCGATCTGCACCTCCTGGTTCCAGTTCCATGCCAGAAGTCGTGAGGAGCCGGTGACAGGATTTTTCTGGATGGAGCATGCTCCGGTGAAAACAACCAGCATCATCAGTGCGGCGGCATGCGTTGCCCGTCGCAACAGGCCGGTACGGAAATGCGCACGGGTATCTTGCAATCTACTCATCATGGCAGTCTGGGTTTTTTTTCAATGTAGGGGTCAGGCGGATCCTGCAATGCTCCAAAGATACACCTAAACGCAATCTATAATCATTTTTTTTGAATGCAAATGACAACAAAAATGGTAATTTTCCACCAGAACATTGAAAAAGCCACGCCGGACCAACGTCCCGGCGCATTACATCATAGATTATATCATTTCCGCCATGCTCGAACCCTTCTTCTCCCCTGACCGCATCGCCATCATCGGCGCGTCCACCGATCCCAACAAAATGGGCAGCAACGTCATCCGCAACATCATTGGATTCGGTTTCAAAGGCGACATCTATCCCGTGAACCGGCACGCACTGGAGATCGAGGGGCTGCGCTGCTTCCCGTCGGTAAAGGAGATCCCCGGCAAGGCGGACCTGGCCATCATCATCATCCCCGCACCCGGTGTGGCCGGCGTGCTCAGGGAGTGCGGTGAGGTCGGCATACGGCACGTGATCATCCAGAGCGGCGGCTTCAGTGAAACCGGTCCGGAGGGCGCCGAACGCGAGAAGGAGCTGCAGGAAATGGCCCGCGAATACCGGATCCGCGTGCTTGGACCCAACTGTATCGGCGTCATCGACACGCACACCCCGCTGAACACCACTTTTGTGCTCGGCACGCCTCAGAAAGGCGATATCGGGTTCGTCTCGCAGTCGGGCGCGGTGGTGGTTTCGGTCATGGACTGGGCCCAGAGCAAGGGCATCGGCTTTTCGCGCATCGCCACCATGGGCAACCAGATGGACGTATCCGCCATGGAGACCATCCACGCCGTGGCCGGCAACCCCAACACCCGCGTCATCACTACCTACATTGAGGGTATTGCGGATGGAAGGAAGTTCCTGCAGGTGGCGCGGGACATCGCCCTCAAGAAGCCGTTCCTTGCGCTCAAGGGCGGACAGTCAGAGAAGGGCGCCGATGCCGTATCCTCCCACACCGGAGCGCTTTCGGGCAGCATGGAGGCCTGGGAGGCCGCCTTCCGGAAATCCGGCGTGCTGCAGGTCAACAACATGCAGGAGATGTTCGACCAGGCGCGCGCCCTCGCGTGGCAGCCGCTGCCGGCGGGCCGGCGCGTGGCCATCCTGACCAACGCCGGCGGTTTCGGCATCCTGGCCGTCGACGCCCTGCAGAAATACGGGCTGGAGATGGCCCCGCTGACCGACAAGACCCGCTCGTGGCTCAGGGAGCGCATCCCCTCGGCCGGAAGCGTCAACAACCCGGTGGATATTGTCGCGGGTACGGGTCCGGCCACCTACGCCCTGGCCCTGGACGCCCTGCTTGCCGACGAGACCGTCGACGCGGTGATCGTGATCCAGGCGCCGCAGGACTGGTTCCGGCAATCGAGCGTGGCCGAGGTGATCGGCGAGGGCGCCACCCTCTACCGCAAGCCGGTCATCACCTGCCTCATGGGCAAGACCGACGCCGAAGAGACCCTGGCGCTGCTGCACAAACGCCGCATACCCAATGTCGCCTTCCCGGAGCGGGCCGCATCCATCCTGGCCGTCATGGACAAGCGCCGACAGTGGCTCGATGCCATGAAGCAGTCCGGCGAACTGGCCGCCGAACTGGCCGCCGAACCGGCATCCGAAGTCCCGGCCGATGCCGCCCGCCTCATCAAGAAAAAGGACTGGGAAGCACTGGCCGCCGCCTATGGCGTCCCGCTGCCCCCGCAGAAGACGGCCGACACCGAGGAGAAGGCCGTGCGCGCCGCCGGCAAGATCGGCTATCCGGTGGCCCTGAAGCTCGTCTCCGCCAAATTCACGCACAAATCGGACGTCGGGGGCATACGCCTGGACCTCCACAGCGATGACGACGTGCGCCGGGCGTGGCACGAGATCAGCGCCGCCGCCGATAAAGCCGGCGCCGACATGCAGGGCGTCCTCGTCCAGAAAATGCTCAAAGGCGGACAGGAAGTGATCATCGGCATAAAGCAGGACGCGCAGTTCGGAGGACTGGTCGTCTTCGGCACCGGCGGCACCGAGGTGGAGCTCTACAAGGACGTCTGCACCGCCATAGCGCCCCTTGACCCCGTGGAGGCTGCCCGCCTGATCGACGGCACCGTGGCCGGACGCAAGCTCCAGGGCTGGCGCAACATGCCGCCGCGCGACCGCAAAGCCGTCACCGACATCCTCATCCGCATGAGCCAAATCGCCGCCAACCACCCCGAAATCGCCGAAATGGAGATGAACCCGCTCTATGTTCTGGAGGATGGCAACGGCGCCTTTGCCCTAGACATCCGCGGTTCAAGCTCGTAACCGCACCCCGATACTTCAGATTTCAGGTGCCAACTTTCACGATGCCACGTCCAGGAGATTGCGGCACATAAGTTTGTGGCCACAGCTTTACTGTTCCAAGCCCGCTGCCTTGACGCAGCCTGTTTCACTAACCGGCACGCTCCAACTGGCGGCACCCGCATCCATCCGTCAGTTGATCTGCTTCACAAATCCGGGGAAACCGCGCTCCTCGAGCTCCTGGAGATCGGCGCGCGCTCTGTCCATGCTGTGATAATGCCCGTAGTAGACCATGAAGCGCGATCGCTGGAACATGTAGACACTATCCACCCGCACATCCCCGCCAATCTCATCGGCAAACCGGTTGGCGTAAAATGGGCCGCTGTACTCCCCAAGCTGAATGGTGTAGCTTTTCCGGTCGATGTCCTCGGGTATCGGTCCACCCGCCTCCACCAGCTCCAGTCGCACCTGGGCCGTGCCCGAGTCGAGCATCCCAATAGCGTCGGCGGCTGCCCGCGAAAGGTCGATGATGCGGTCGCCGACATACGGACCGCGATCGTTGATGCGGACATATACGGTCTGGTCGGTTTCGGTGTCCACAACCCTGACGATGGTGTCGAACGGCAATGTGCGATGGGCTGCGGTGGTATCGTAGGCATTGTAGATCTCTCCGCTGGATGTGCGCCTGCCATGGAACCCCGGTCCGTACCAGCTGGCAACGCCTTCCTGCAGCACGACATCCGCATCCTCCCGTTCTTCCATTTCGCATGCTGAAACGGTGCACAGCAACAAGACCGCCGGAAGCAGCCAGACAAGTTTGTGTATGGGTGGATACAATCTCAGTTCCATGAATTCCCTCCATATCATGTTTTACACATCCTTAAACCGGATTTTGCGGTGCCCTGTTCCCCGGTCCGTTCAATCGCCCATGACTACGCCCTCCCTGCGCGGATCGGCGCCTCCGAAAAACCCTGACTCCGTGCGCTGGATGGCCTGCAAGCCGCTGGTGAGCGGGCGCTGCCGCACCTCGTGTCCGCGGGCCTTGAGTGCGTCAACGACAGGCAGCGGGAAGCGGTGCTGTTCCAGAATGGACGGACCGTTGTAGTTCACGAAATTGGGCAGATCTATGGCTTCCTGCGCATTCAGGCCGAAATCGTACATCCCCAGGATCGTTTTGGCGACAAAATGGATGATGCCGGCGCCGCCTGGCGAGCCGAGCGTTGCCAGAAGCTCACCGGTTTCCGTATCGAAGATCAGGGTGGGCGCCATGCTGGAGCGCGGACGTTTGCCGGGCTGCACGCGGTTGGCGATCTGACGGCCGTCATCGTCCACCGGCCTCAGAGAAAAATCGGTGAGTTCGTTGTTCAGGTGGAACCCGCCGGGAAGGCCTGTGCCGCCATCGGACATGATGCGGCTGCCGAACACCTGCTCGATGGTGGTGGTCATGGAGACGGCGTTGCCGTCGCGGTCGATGAAGCTGATGTGGCTGGTGCCGTTGTCGGGCTGCGCGGGCGCTGTTCCGTACCGCGAGAAATCACCCGCCGGATCGCCCGGCTCGGCCCGGCCCATGGACAGGCTGTCGATCTGCGCCGCCCGGTGTGCCAGATAGGCCGGATCCAGCATGCGCTGCCAGTCGCCGCCCGGGGCTTCCACATATCCGGGATCGGCGATATAGCGGTTGCGGTCGGCGTAGGCCAGTTTGGACGCTTCGAGATAGTTGTGAAGCCAGCCGGCCGACGGCACCGGGTGCTGCAAATCCACCACGGGCAGCTTCTCTTCAGGCTCCTCTGCCGGTAAACGGGCCGTGTCGGGAGCAGCTGGGGCCGTGTCGGGAGTTGCTGGGATCGTGTCGGGACCCGCAGGGACCGTGCCGGGAGCAACTGGAATCGTGCCGGGACCCGCAGGGACCGTATCACCTTGTGTTTCATCCATGAGAGTATCGGCTACCGCTCCATTCACAGCGATAGTGTCGGCAACTGTTCCAATAGCAACCTCTGCGGTATCATCGGCTGCGGTAACTCCACCAGCATCGGCCTCTGGCGCAGTTATCAGGTCATCGGGAACCATATCGGCCTCGTCAAGGGTGGATGCGGTATCATCAGTCCGCACCGCAATCTGTCCGCCGTTCTGCGGCAGGGTATCCGCCGGCAGCTCATCCTGTGCAAACTGCCAAGCCGGCATATCCAGATGCTCCAAAATGCCAAGGATCTGCATCACGGTCAGGTGTCCGGATGACGGCGGGGGGAATCCGCAGATCGTAAACTGGCGCCAGGGGGTGCATATCGGGTCGGTTTGAAGGTCCTGGTGCGGATAAGAGGACAGGTCATCGAGCCGCATCGGCCCGGGACGCTCATGCAGCCGGACGCGTTCGACAATGTTTGCGGCCACCGGCCCCTCGTAAAACGCTGTCAGGCCCTCATCGGCAACGCGCCGGAGCACTTCGGCTAATGCCGGATTCCTGAGGTTGTATCCTTCGGGATGGGCGTCACCCTCTTCATCATAATAGAGCGCCCTGGCTATGTCATCATTGCGCAGACGCCGGTCGTTTTGCAACTGCCGGTGCAGGCGCTCACTCACTGCAAATCCACCCTCGGCCAACTCGATGGCCGGCTCGAACAGCTCCGCCCAGGGCAGCCGTCCATGCTTCTGGTGCACCTGCCACAGCACGGCCAGCGTGCCGGGGACACCGACCGACAACCCGCTGTGCACCGCTTCGGTAAAAGGCAACGGCTGCCCGTTTGTGTCCAGGAACAGGTCCTCACCGGCCCGGGCGGGTGCTGTTTCGCGGCCGTTGTAAGCCGTGACCCGGTCCCCGTCCCAGTGCATGACAAAAGCGCCCCCGCCAATGCCGCTTGATTGCGGCTCCACCAGCGTCAGCACCAGCTGAATGGCAATAGCGGCATCGGCCGCCGTACCCCCGGCGCTCAGGATCCGGTAGCCAGCGGCGGTGGCAAGAGGATTGCCCGCCGCGACGGAAAACTCACGTGATTCCCATCCGGGACCGTAGTTGCCATCCGCAAGCACACCGTTCAGTGCCCCTTTTACCTGGTATGCCGTACCATCGCGATCGTCAGCGCGCTCGCCCCGGCCGCACCCCGAAAGGAGCATCAGGATCATGGCGGCCACCAATGAAAAATGCGCGGCCGCATCCACCCGTCTGGAGTTTCCTTTTATTCGATTTCTGTATGTCTGGATCGTTTTCTGCATCGTTCACTGTGTCATTGTGATTATCCCTGCAATGTAACATGCGCGGTTTAAAAAACCCACAACAAGCAGCATGTCCGGCCATTCGCGGAATCTGCTGAAGATCGATATTTTTTCGGAATTTATTCATTCCCGGTACTATCTTCAGATAATTGAGTAACATACCGGGTCGAAGCACTTGAAAACGAAATCATGGCATCATCATGGCGATACGCATTTCACGGGGTGCGCGGCTGATCAAGGCCGCAACACTGCTGGCGCTCACCGCGCTGCTTACATGGGCATTAAGCACACGCATCGGGATGGTGCCGGCGCTGGGGCACCTGACCAACCCCATGCAGGGTTTTTGGCAGAATATGGAGCGCGACGGGGTGCGCGACCTTGTGCTGGAATCGGAGATGCTGCGGTCCGCCGTGACCGTGCATTATGACGAGCGGGGTGTGCCGCATATTTTTGCCGACAACGATTACGACCTTTACTTTGCGCAGGGGTTTGTGACCGCGCGTGACCGCCTGTGGCAGATCGATTTCCAGACCCGGGCCGCGGCCGGACGCCTGGCGGAGATCATAGGTCCGGATGCTGTGGATTACGACCGCGCCCAGCGCCGTCTCGGCATGATGTACGGCGCCGAGATCAATGCCGCCTCGCTGTCCGCCGATCCGCGAACTGCGACGATGGTCCAGGCCTATGCAGATGGTTACAATGCGTGGCTGGAGCGTCTCAGTCCTAATCGCTACCCAGTTGAGTACAAGATACTTGGGATAGAGCCCGAACCCTTTTCCACCCTGGGTACCGCCCTGCTTCTGATGAACATGTCGCAGACCCTGTCGTCGGGCACGCGGGCGCATGCCCTCACCAACGCCCTTGCGCTGCTTGGGGAGGAGACGTACCGCCTGCTGTTTCCGGATGAGCTGCCGTGGGTGGATCCGATCATCCCGCCAGACCAGACCTGGGATTTTGATCCGCTGCCGCCTCCGGTACCCGAGCCCGGATTTGTCCCTGAGATTGTCCGCGACCTGCCCCTGCAGGAGCGCGATCCCGGCATCGGAAGCAATTCGTGGGCCGTGGACGGCAGCAAATCCGCTACCGGCTACCCGATCCTGGCTAGTGATCCGCACCTGGGAGTGAACCTGCCGTCCATCTGGTACGAGGTACAGCTGAACAGCACCGGCGCCAACAACCACCTGATTTACGAGCGATGGGATCACGGCGGGGGTGAAAATGGAGGCGGAAACGGGCCCGGAAGCGTGAAGCAAGAAGCCATCGGCGGATCGTTCAGCGCTTACGGGGTGAGCCTGCCCGGGGCCCCGGGCGTGATCATTGGCTTCAACCGCGACGTGGCCTGGGGGGTCACTAATGCCGGTTCCAACACGCTCGACATTTTCGAGATCGAATTCCGCGATGACCGTCGCGAGGAGTACCTGCACGACGGCCAGTGGAAACCGGTCAGGCAACGCATCGAAAAGATCCCGGTCCGCGGCGGCGACACGGTCATTGACACCGTTCTGTACACCCATCACGGTCCGGTAACCCAGCCTCACGGCGAAAACATAGCCTCTGAGCGTTTCCCGCAGGGTCACGCCATCCAGTGGGTGGCCCACCTGCCCGATCAAAATCCCCTGCTTGCCGTATACAAATACAACCGCGCCCGCAATCAGGAGGAATTCGAGGCCGCCCTGCGCCACTTCACCAACCTGCCGCAGAACATGACCTACGCCGACCGCCACGGCAACATCTCGATGGGACACATGGGCGCCTTCCCTGTCCGGTTCTTCGGTCAGGGGAGCTTCATCGGCAACGGCCGCGATCCCGCCTACGATTGGGACCAATTTGTGCCTTTTGAGCACCTGCCGCGCAGCTTCAACCCCGAGCGCGGCTTCGTAAGCTCCGCCAATCAGGCACCCGCCACCCGTGACTACCCGTATTACCTGGGCCGCGGCCACTACAGCTTCTCGCGTGGTGCGCGCATCAACCGCATCCTCTCCGATTCTGAAAACATTACCGGCACGTTCTTTGAGGAGATGCTGATGGACAACCGCTCGCTCCATGCCGAGAAGTTCCTGCCGTACATGCTTTCCAAACTGGAACCGCCATTCATGAGGGAAAATGGAAGCGGGGATAGGGATGGAGATGGGTATGGAAATGGTTATGGGGATTTGGGGTTGGATGTGGGTGTGGATGTGGATGTTAATGGGAATGGGAATGAGCATGGAAATGAGATCAATCTTGAAGAAATTGCATCCACAGTTTACAATATGCTCGAGGAATGGGACTTCACGTTCGATGCGGACAGCCCTGTTGCACTGTTTTACGCCAGCTGGGAACAGCGGACGTACCGCGACTTGAGGAAACCGTACCTTGAAAGCTCGGATAGGTTCCTTGCGTGGCCGGGCATCACGGTCATTTTCCGGCTGCTTCTGGATGGCAGGGATGATGTTTTTCCGGTCGATGTGACCGAAACCATTCGCAGCACATTCCGCGAAGCGCTTGAGGCGCACGTCCAGCGCCACGGATCCGACCCGGACAATTGGAATTACGGTCGCGACCGCAGTGTGAACATCGGCCATCTGGCCATGCTGCCAGGTTTCGGCCGCGAGGGTTTCATTGCATCCGGAACACCCGAAGCAATAAACGCTACCGGCTCCATGCATGCACCCTCCTGGCGGATGGTGGTGGAGCTGGGTCCGGAGCTGCGCGCACGCGGCCATTTCCCGGGCGGACAGACCGGCAATCCCGGACATCCCGGCTACGATCGCTTTATTGACGACTGGGCCGCCGGCACGTTTTACGATCTGCATTTCTGGGACAGCCCCTCCGATGCGGAGCGCCAGGCCTCATCCACCCTCACCCTGAACCCGAAAAACCGCTGATATGCGCGGCGCACATCGCGGAACCGTGACAACGCCCGTGACCTGCAACATCTGCCATCCCCGCATCAGCTGACCTGAAACATACGTCCCGCCAAAACAATCTGATAACATGCTACCAATCCGATCCGTCCCCCTCCTATTTGTGATCGTACTCATTAGCGCGCTGCTGCTTCAGCTTTTTCTTCCATGGTGGATAGTGGTTGTCATCGGTTTGTTGGCCGGAATGGGCAGCTCCATACCAACCTGGAAAAAGGGCCTGACCGTGTTTGCCGCCATCGGGCTGCTCTGGCTGGGCGCCGCCCTGTTCATAACCTTCACCGAATCGGCGGTCTTGCTGCCGCGCATTGCGGCACTGCTGCAGCTGCCCTCGCCGTGGATGGTATTCGGTGTGACCGTGCTTATCGGCGCGGTTCCCTCGTCGCTGGCGGCCGTGGGCGGCTCCTGGCTGATCATCCGCTGACTTTCAAGGGCCCGTATCGCATCACCCGAATCAGGGCGGATATCCCATATGGCAGGTTCAGCGGCACGACACCGTCATTTTTGTAATTGCAACCAGGGTATAGTTTTAGAAACATCCATTCCAATCCACAATGACCATGAAAAAAAAACACACGGCATTTCAACAGTTCGGATACCACGCCTGGGCTAACCGGAAATTTTTTGACCATCTGGAATCATTGCCGGAAGATGTCTACACGCAGAAGGTAGAAAGTGTATTCGCCACCATCCGGGATGTCATTGTCCATATCTACCAGGTCGACTCCATGTGGCTGAGTGTGATGTCCGGCGATTCTTTCCGGAAAACGATGGCACTGATCAAAGAGCACGAGGAAAAAAGTACCGGACGGTCGCTGCAGGATATGCGGGTGCTGTATGAGGAGTCGGAGAGGTCCTACTCCGACTTTTTCGGTCAGCTGTATGATCCCGATGCCGACCTCACGATCAGGCATCCCCGGTTTGGCAAACTGGATACTTCGGTGGCCGATCTGGTGCGCCATGTGGCAAACCACGGCACGTACCACCGGGGAAACATCACGGCAATGCTCCGTCAAATGGGCCATTCCGGCGTGTCGACCGACTACGTGTTCTATCTGTTTGAACTGAACGGGCCGTCAGAGCAGGATGTCCCGGATGGTGGTCAGGATGGATCCTGAGACAGGATCAGCACGCTGTAGGGTGCAATGCGGATCACGGCCGACGGCGGCTCCCCTTCTTCCTGCGATTCGGCCCAAACCTCGGAAACGCCGTTGTCCCCGAACTCCGGGTCATAATACCGGCTGTCGCTGTTGAACCGCACGGCCCAGCGTCCCGCAGCCGGAAAAGCTATCCGGTACTCCTCGCGTGGGTATGTGGAGAAATTGGCGATGACCACAGTGCTGTCGCCCGCCCCGCCGTCGAACCACCGGTGCCAGGCAATCAACTTGTCCTCTTGATTCACGTGATAGACATCCACCTCCTGTCCGGTCAGCCCTTTCGTGGCACCTCCGGCGTTCTTGCGCAGTGCGATCAGGTCCTTGTAGAGCTGCAGGATGCCGGGGTATTTCTCCATTTTGGACCAGTCCAGCGGATCCTGGTCGTGGAACCAGTCGTCCTCCAGGAACTCCTGACCCTGGAAGATCATGGGGATGCCGGGCGTGGTGAACACGGCCGCCGCCCCAAGCGTCGAGAGCTTTTTGGCGTGCCACGATGAGGCGCTGCCGGGATCCAGCTCTTCGGGCATGCGCGCCTTGCCATTGGCCACCTCATCATGCGATTCGGTGTAGATCACACGCTCAAAGGCGTTCAGATAGTATCGCTGGAGGATGGCGTCACGCACCTCGTCCATATTACGATGCGCATCATCGGCGGCCAGCAGGTTCTTGCGCATGTTGTGCACAAAACGGGCGTTCCATTGCGTGTCGAAACCCGCCCCGCCGTGCTTCGGACGTTTTGTGAGCGCCGGATTGCTCTGCAGGTCTTCGGCGATGTTGATGGCGTCCGGACGCTTGCTACGGATTTCGTGCGTGATCTCCTGCATCAGGCTCCATCCATCCGGCAGATCACTGCCGGGGTCGCCGTCGCGGCCGTGGACATTGCGGATATACGCGGTCATATCCCACCGCAATCCGTTCACATTGTATTCGCAGATCCACATCAGGGCGTTGTCGCGGATGAAATCGCGCACCTGCGGACGGCCGTAATCCGGACGTGTATGTCCCCAGGGCGTCTCGGCCCGCCAGTCGTTGTAAAAATAGATGCCCCCCAGATCTTTCTCGCTCCAGCCGTCGAACTGCCACAGATCCAGGTCATCCGGACCGAAATGGTTGTAGACCACATCCACCAGAACGGCCAGGCCCAGTTTGTGCGCTTCATCGACGAACTTGCGGAATTCGCGCGGCTTGCCGTAGTCGCTCTCGACCGCGAAAATGTGTGCCGGGTTGTATCCCCAGGAGTACCCGCCGGCGAACTCTGCCAGCGGCATGATCTCGATCACGTTCACGCCCAGGTCGCGCAGATAGGGCAGGTGGCGGATCGCACCGGTGAGCGTGCCGGGCCCATCCTCCCCCTCCTCCTTGCCAAACGTGCCGATGTGCAGTTCGTAGATGATCATTTCGTTCATCGGCGGCGGTTTGAATGGCTCCATGCCCTCGATGCTTTTCGGGTCGCGTATGATCGCGTTGCCCGTGGAGTCGGTCACACGTCGCGCCCGCGGATCAATGCGCATCAGCTCCTTGTCACCGTTGATGATGCGATAGCGATACTCGTCGCCCGCCTTTGCCCCGGCAATATCGGCCTCCCACACCCCGTTTTTTTCGGCGGACATGGGATGCGCCGTTTTGTCCCAGTCGTTGAACGTACCCACCACATACACCTCGTCGGCGTGCGGCGCCCAGACTGTGAACCGGCACCCCTTTTTGTGGAGCTTCGCACCTCTTATTTTCAGTTTACCCATATCGGATTACCCATATCGGACTCCAGGTAGTGAATTTGCCTTCCCACAAAGTTACCAAAAGTCCCGATATTACCAATTTTCCAATATGACGTACCTCTCTGCAGAACAGCTCTCCAAGACGTTCGGACTCAAGCCGCTCTTCGAAGACCTCACTTTCGGGATCTCGCGGGGCGACAAGACCGCGCTGGTGGCGCCCAACGGCACGGGCAAATCCACCCTGCTGCGTGTGCTGGCCGGCATGGAGCCGCCCGACGGTGGACAGGTGACCGTGCGCAGCGGCATCCGCATCGGGTTCCTGGAGCAGGAGCCGCATCTGGAGGCGCACCGCACCATCCGCGAGAGCCTGTTCCGTGGCCACAGCGAGACGGCCGAGGTGATCCGCCGATACGAGGAGGCAGTCCGCGCCCAGGCACAAAAGGTCACCGACGCCACCCGCCAGGCCTACGACGAGGCCCTGTCCGCCATGAACGCCGCCAACGCCTGGGACTACGAGGAACGCATGCGCCAGATCCTGGGCAAGCTCGACATCCACGACACCGACCGTCCCGTATCCACCCTCTCGGGCGGGGAGCGCAAGCGCGTAGCCCTCGCATTTGTACTGCTGGATGAGCCCGACCTGCTGCTGCTCGACGAGCCCACCAACCACCTGGACGTGGACATGATCGAGTGGCTGGAAAACCACCTCTCCCGCAGCACCGCCACCCTGCTCATGGTCACCCACGACCGCTACTTCCTGGACC
>SLNO01000064.1 GCA_007132975.1 Balneolales bacterium | reverse complement strand
GGAAGAGAAGCGTGTAATAGTCGCCGAAGAGAGCGCTGTCATCTTCGTAAAACCGGATCAGAGGCGACTGGAATATCCACCCGAGCAGGCTCAGGACCAGGAAGCCGGCCAGTGGAATGGATGCAGCCAGAAAAAGGAATCCGTAGTGGCGGCGGTCGGGATTGCGGAACAGAGGAAAGAAGCGCAAGGTCACGTTGCCCATTCCCAGGCTGGCCACCTGCGCCCCGATCATACCTATGGAGATCATTACCCGCGTAAGGCCGAACTGCTCTGCTTCCAGCACAAACGGGAACAGCCAGATAATGTTCACGAATCCGATAAGCGCTCCGGCATAGGAGTATATCGTATTGGCAAAACTCTGTCTAAGAATCACTCCCATCTGAGGTGGCCTTGTTGCGGATGTCCCTAATTATTGATTTCACGGGATTACGTCCTTTTTGCAGGTTGTGTTGCGATTTTTTCCCGCATTCTACGGTATCTCAATTTCCGGATAAATATACGTTGTGCCGGGGTAACATACTGCCCGGGTTTTTGCAACGCCGCTTTCAGGTATCCGAGGTAGCTCCACAGCGCCGATACGGCGAAAGGCCTCATTCGGTAGCGCTTGACGGACGCGATCAGCGAGATCACGGGACCGTATCCCAGCCGGTAGAACATCTCACCGGTCATTTTGTGCAAAGCCAGCGGAGGTGTGTCGCTGCCTGTTGGTTTTTTGTGTTCTACTACCTGTCCGGTCAGCACTACTGTTTTCCAGCCATGGCTTGCTGCAAGCAGTTCGTCGAGCGTGTCCCAGCCGTAAACGGGACGAAGCCCGCCGATTTGCTTAAAACAGGCCATGCGATACGCCTTCAATGCCCCCCGCACATGATGGAGATCGGTGAGGCGCTCGGGAACAAGGCTGTCACCGTCACGCAATGCGCATATGCCGCCGCAGATACCGGCTGCCTCGTCGCGGCTGAACACATCCAGCACCGCCTTGAAATAATCTGGTGGCAGCACAAGATCGGCATCCATTTTGACGATGACATCCCATCCATGTGTGTCGGTCTGTTCCAGTCCGTGAAGGAATGCCGAGATGACTTTGGAACCGGTTTGATGTGATGGATGGGATTTTCTGTCCAGAAGAGCGATCCAATCATGTTTTTCGGCAAATACCCGTACAATTTCCCCGGTGTTGTCGGTAGAATGATCATTGACGATCACCAGGCGCCTCGGTCGTACCGTCTGTCGGGCAACGGATGCCATGTACTCGGAGATGGTATCCGCTTCGTTATGCGCCGGAGTAATAATACCGTATTGCATGCTATTCGGGGGTCAAGATCGACGGATGACAATACCCGGAGCTGATGCCGTCCTGACTGTCCGGGCTCTTGGACTCAAGGACTGCAGTTCATTCAGCGTCGAGTGAACCAGCGGCCCTGCTCAATATCAGTCCGGGCGAAAGATACCCGTTTTCCATCAGAGTACGAAGCAGTTCCAGTGATTGGAACGAGTTGATGTTCTCCCGCCCGGTGAACAGTGCTTTGAACTCATCCTGATCCAAAAAACCATACCATGCCATGGGATGGCGGTCGTATTCGTGCTTCAGCTTCCGCGATTTCTGCCAGTTTTGATAGATGGCCTGGGCCGGACGGAATATTGGCGTGCTGCGAATGGCCTCTCGCAGTCTCAGGACCGGTTTTTCCGGCTGATGGACCGATGTGCGGATAGATGACAGGCCATCGATATAGCTGGTGTAGAGACCCTTGTCGTGCCGGTATGCAAGCGGGACCGTCAGCCAGAACCGCATGTAGTCCTGGTCACAGAAGGGCATCCAGTAATCGTAGCCGTAAAAATCGTAAAGGCGCGCCACAGGGATGATAAACCGGGCCTGTCGCTCGCGAATGTTCCACATTTCGCATGCGCTGGGGCTGTCGGGATACTTCTCTGGCTCCCCGATATCAGCAAGGATCCGCTGCCGGAACCATGGTCCGAGCCACCTGGCATGCCCTGACCAGTCCCACAAGTAATAGTTGTAGTGGAGGACATGGCGCAGGATGGTGTCCGCATTGGTTTCGGGATGCTCCCTGTAGGTGTAGCTGTCGTAGGGCCCTTTACCGCCGACGAGCGCATCGCCAAGGTGGCCGCTCATTACGACACCTTCATCGGGCAAAAGTCCGCCGGCCTTCAGCTCACCGAATGCCACCAGCTCCTGGATATTGGGGATCCGCGCTTCCCGCGAAGCGTGACGGTAGTAGCGGCGCCGATCATCGCTGTGGAAGTATCTGCGCCACAAATCCGGAGTATAGTGCACCCCGGTCCAGCGAAATCCCAGCTCCTCTGCAATCTGCCGGCTGAGCTGCATTTCCGCGCTGCCTTTCCTTCCGTAGCTGATGCAATGGACATCGGGGTATTTCAATCGGGCCAGCGACAGCGCTATCAGCCGCGAGTCGTAGCCGCCGCTGAGTGGCAGTATGATGGGACGCCCGTCGGCGTACCGGATCGCACGCTCCATGGTCTGGTCCACGATATTGCCCAGATCACGTGAAAACTGCTCGCGGGATGCGTCCCGGTACTTGTGCACATAATCCATGTAAGCATGCACGTTGACGCTCAGGCCGCCGCCGTCAGGTGTGCTGACGATTTCCACCAGTGTCCCCGGTTCCACCTGCCGGATATCCCTGACGAGGGTCTGCCTGCCGGTCACGTATCCCAGGACCAGGTATTCCGCGGCAATCACCGGATCGATCGCGGAATTGCCGGTGGCATCGGCAATAATTCCCGGGGTGGAGCCGATGTAAACAGTATCACCATCCACGCAATAAAAAAGCGGCATCGACTGCAGGTGGTCCGCGGCGATCCAGACAGAATCGGGGTGGATGCGGATCCACTGGAAGCGGCCGGTGAGCCCGGAACAGAATTGCAGGGCTTCCGCAACGGTGGATTGGCCGGCAAACAGAGCTGCCATCTCACTGCCGGAGGAAAAATGGCCGCCGTGCCAAAGCACACCTGAAACCACATCCCGCGCAGCAGGATGCATGCGCTCTTCATCAAGCAGTAGCCGGACGTTCATAGATTTGCGATATATAAGGACACTGTCACTGGTGAGGGTTCGGGAATCGATTATGCCGCATTACCGCACAAGCAGCATGCTTCCTGTGTGGGTGGATGTGTCGCTGCTGCCATCAACATCCAACCGGATAATATACACACCGCTGGCATGGGAAGAAGCATCCCAGGAACGGCGATGTGTGCCGCTATCCAGTTGGAGCTCAGCCAGCGTTTCAACCTGCCTGCCCAGTATATCGAATATCTCAAGGCGTACAAAACCGGGCTCATGCAGCTCGAAAGAGATGGTTGTGGTTGAATTGAACGGATTCGGATAGTTCTGATGGAGTGTGATGCGACCGGGGTGCTGCCCGGTGCCGGCACTGCTCGGGTGTGAAAACAGGGCTTTGATCTCAGAGTGCTCTCCGGGATAGAGCAAAAGGGACGGCTCGGCATCCGCAACAACGACACCATCGATCCGCCAGCCATAAAAGGATGATTCCTGCTTGCTGACGGCTTCGAGCCGAACGGGAATATTTTCAAAATAGGCGCCGGTCCACGGGTAGGCCTGTGCGGGTACGCCCGGGGTGGATGGATGAACATCCAGTGAATTGATGCGCAGGTAGCCGGATTCCGGGTGGTTGACTTCTAGCTGCACATGGTGCACGTCCGGGATCCCGAAATGCCCGGTGATGTGGGTGCGCAGGTAACCAGGCCGCTCCTCGGCATATCGGTACATTTCTTCCACGTGTCCCTGCCAGGCCTGGACACTCGGTGGCAGGCTCCAGCGTTGGATATGTTCTGAAATGAGCTCACTGACCGGTCCGCTCAGGCTGTCTATCACACCGGCGACCCTTTCGGACGTGAACGCCGAATTGAGATGGTCTGCCATCCGGTTGATGAAGTCATGAGTGAATTGTTCGTTATCCAGGAGATTGAGGAAGAGTTCATTAGGCCAGGTCTGCCCATTTATCGTGGGCTGCGTGATCCAGTCGATCATGTCGAACTCGGGTCCGGTTTCGTGGCCAAGGGACCGGTCCACATCGAACATGAGCCAGCGCCAGCGTCCGTCCTGTCCCGGGGGAGCTTCGGGATCGAAGGGAACCCTCGCCCGCCAGTAATCAATGTTGTTATGAGGCCAGTCATTGTTGCCGAAATAGACCTGGGCACTGTAGTAGTCCAGCAGATTGTCGATATCGATCATTGTGGCGGCTTCGGAGAACAGTTCGTCGTCACTCAGGTCGTTTTGGGTGACAAAAGCAAGCATTTGGTCATAATGGCTCCTGTCGCCTTCTTTGACCTCACGATTGCGGGTCAGCATATCTATGTTTTGAGGATCCACGCCGTACACCCGTTCAAGATAGTGCCCGTCGTAACGCTCGCGGATATTGTGGATGCCCCAGTACTCCCCGTTAAGGAACAGGACCGCCGGACGGTATGCCTGGGTGTCCATGTTGAAATGCCGCACCAGCGACTGGGCCAGCGGGTCCATGAACATATCCTCTCCCCAGGTGTTGCCCGCATTTCTGAGGATGAGCCGGTTGAACTCATCATCTTCCAGATCGTGGAAAAACGGATGGTGAAAGCGGCTTTCGCCATACCGGTTGCGAGCATACAGCCGCAGGCTTTTTTGAGCCAGTGCCCGGGAGAAACCGCCGTGAATGCGAATGCCGATATTCTGGCTCATGGCCCGTCCACCGTCATCCTCAAAAAACTCAAAGGTCGCTTCCCGCTCCCATTCCTCCCCCCGCTGAAAGGAGTTTCCGGTGTTGCCGCCGCTGTAGTGGATCCCGGGAACATAGATGCCGGTCTCGTGGCCAAACAGGTTCAGGCTGTCGGTGGCAATGGATATGACGGGGACGTCGTAGCGTTCGGCTCCTCCGGGCAGTACGAAAAAGGTTTTTTTTGAATAGTCAGGCAGGCTGCCCTCTTTAATGGCCATTGCGCGTATGACAGTTGCCTTGGTAACAGGCCCCTCGGGTTCATACCAGCGGCGCCAGTCAAATGTCCGGTTGCTGGTGCGGATGGTTGAAAATACATTGGGTTCGGGCGACAGGTCATAAACGGGAATGGGACCGGAGTAAACAGGAGAGGAAAGGTCCGGCTCGGACCCGTCCAGGGTGTAGTGGATTGCCGTTTGCTCGCCGCCGGCTGACAGGCTCAGTTCAAATTCATTTTCGTAGAAGCCGGGGTCATGTGAAAAGATGACCGGCTCGCTCAATCCGATGTAGGCCTCTGTGGTATTGGCGGCTCCCGGAGTCGGCTCGTCAAAATAGTACCAGTCGCCATATCCGTCGGGCACGCGTCCCACCGATATATCCGTGGGTATGACCCTGGCACGGAAGCTGTCGAGCAGACCTGTTGCCGGATGGGATAGGGTCAGGTCTTCGCCATCCTGCGCAATGCGGAAACTGGTGTGCAGGGGCTCCCCGGTGGTGGTGCGGTCTTTGCCTGATGCCCATACAATGATGAACTCGCCGGGGTGGATGGTGGTGTCCGGGAACAGCCATTGAAAGGGCTCGTCGGGATCGTCTGAGAGGCCAAAAAGATGCAGGGAGAGCGGTTCCTCGCCATCGTAATAGAGCTCGATCCAGTCTGGACGGTCACCGTCTTCGTCGTAAATGGTGCTTCCGTTGGATGCCATGATCTCATTGAAGAACAGGGGCACGTCCGACGACACGACACCATTCGGGTTGCCGGCACCAATGCCGCTTCCGATCTTGCTCTGCAGCGGATCTGGCCACAGTAGAAATGGAAGGATTAATATGGCAGCGTAAAGGTGATAAATGATGGGTCCAAATGAATTCATGACAATACTGGTGACATCACTGCGCAGCGTGTAGGTCAATTTATACAAGAGCCGGTCGCCGTTGACAATGCCTGACAATAGTTTTAACGCGGTCAACAATGAATCATTGAGCAGAGGTGTTTGACGATTGCGGTTTTGAGATCAATTCTGCAAGGCGCCTGGTGAGCTCGGGCCGCGCATAGCGTGATATTTCCCCGGCGTTTGATGTCGAATGAGCGGTGTCGGCATTGGCACCGGCGGGGTCCCATCCAGCCGGGTCAGCCTTGCCGGCAAGACGCCCAATCCACCCGGCAGGCCCCTCGGCATCATCATAATCAAACGCTTTGCCAATGTTGCAGGAGCGAACGATTTGCGCGGCATCGCCATCGGTGGGACCGATTACCATCACCGGACGACCCGCGTAAAGGTAGTCGTAAAGCTTGCCGGGGATCAGGATGCGGCTGTCTTCTGACTGGTGCACGACCACAACGTTCAGGTCCGACTGGCACATGAGCATGGTCGCCTCCTTGTGAGGGACATAGGGGTGGACCGTAACGGTTTCACCGAGCCCGTGCTCCCGGATAAGGGCAAGCAGGCGTGCATGCACCATGCCGACAAATTCCACCCGCACAGGCACGTTTTGCAGTTTTTTTACCGCTAAAAGAAGGTTTTCCGGCACACATGTTTCGGTGATACTTCCCACGTGGCGAACCGTAAACGTTTTACCTTGTTTGCTGTCGGCACGCTGCTCACCTGTTTCGTGCGCCGGGGTTGTGTCCAGGGGGGCTGGCTGGGGCTTTTTGGGGTTTCTGGTGGATGGGGTTGGCGCCGGGAAGTCATCCGGATCAAACCCGTTAGGGATAGTGTGGTAGGTCCGTTCCACTTTCCGGGCAAAATACCGCGCGGTGCCCGGGGCTGTGACCGTTACCTCATCGGCAAACGTCAAAACGGATGCCTCCATGCGAAGATCGATCTTGCGGGCGACGGCTGTCCGGGGCAGTACCCGGTTGTAATGGATGTCGGTCCAGGGGTCGCGGAAATCGGCCACCCAGCGGATGCCGGTGCGCCTTTTGAGCGCCCTGCCTATGAAGTGCGTGGAGTGGGGCGGACCGGTGGTTATGACGGTGTCTATCCGGTGTTCGCGGATGAGCCTTCGGGCTTTGCGCAGTGCAAACGGCACCCAGCCGACACGCGCATCCGGC
The DNA here is from genome assembly GCA_007132975.1 of Balneolales bacterium. Taxonomy (GTDB): domain Bacteria; phylum Bacteroidota; class Rhodothermia; order Balneolales; family Natronogracilivirgulaceae; genus SKNL01. The sequence continues at coordinate 5,863 of SLNO01000064.1, read as the reverse complement.
AAAAAAATGTTGGCACGCAGCCACCGGGCCAGGCGCTGTACGGGTCCCAGGTTGCGGTCACCCAGGATGGTGGTCGGGTTGGCAGCTTCTTCGGCCGGCACACCAGACATCCGGCCGTAGACACCGAACGGCTCCAGAGTCCGGGCATAGGCGACCGTGACATCGCCGGGCACATCCTCCAGAAGGGAAGTGTCTACGATAGGGTAGGTCGGGTTGCTGCAGGTGAGCACTACGGGATCCACGCCATAGTCGCGGAAGTACTTGACGAATTTGAGGAACCGCTGTACGCCTGCACCACCGCTGGGCGGCCAGTAGTAGGTGATCACCAGCACGCGCTTACGTTCCCCAGACCCTTTTTTTTCCAGCTTTTCACTTGATTTTTCAGATTTTTCCTGAGGTTCGGAGGGGTCCGCTCGTTGCACCGGCGCCGGTGCAGCGCTGTCGCTGCCGCCGGAAATATTTCCCCTGGACATGTTTCCGCGGGATGAGTCGCTTCGGGATATGTTGCCGGCACTCACCATTTTCTGTAGTGCGCCGCCAGCGCCGCCGCGCCGATCAGCAGGATGAGGATGTTGAAGATCCAGGACAAACGGCTGCCAAGGATGTGCGACCGGGGGTCGAACCGCAGCGTCAGCGTGTGTTCACCGGCCGGTATCTCGAAACCGCGCAAGATGTAGTTGGTGCGGTGGATGGGTACCGGCTCGCCGTTCAGTCGGGCATGCCATCCCTCCGGGTACCATATCTCGCTGAGTACGAGGAAGGAGGGGGCATCTGTGGATAGTTGCAGGCCGATTTCACGCGGACCGTACGTGGTGACTTCAGCCGTCCGGTTATCGGTCGGGACAATCTCCGGGATGCGGTCCGCATCCATCAGGATGGCGGTATGGGAGGCATCGAATCGGTTGAGCTCCTCCACGGCGTCGCGGGCGCGCGGTGCCACGGCAATGCTGTCGGCGAACCAGGCCTTGGGGAGTGCATTGCGGTTTTCCATGACTACGCCTCCGTCGCCCTGGTAGGCGACTCGCCATCCGGGAAGGTCAATGGGGTTCCGGAAGGTCAGGAAGCGTGTGTTGAGCATGTTGAGGACCTGCAGGTTGAGCCCGGCCTGTCCGCCGTAAATGGCATGGTCGATCACATCCTGGTAGTGGCTCAGTTTGGCGCCGGAGTATCCGCCGATGGACGGATAGACGAATGCCGCGGGCACGGCATTGTTGAACGGGCTGTCGCCCAGTGGCAAGGTGCGCCATGGCCAGACCTGTCCGTCCTGCTTGTTCTGTTCGATGTAGCGGTCGATTGAGCGCACCTGGCGCGCCAGGACGTCATAGCTGGAGTAATCGCCCGACACCAGACCGCTCTTGTCGGCGTAGCGTCCCCCCACCTGAGCCAGGTCGACCGCGGCGAGCAGTACCAGTCCGGCCAGGGTGTACGAAGCCGGGACGATGCGCATGGCCGTCACGGCCAGCAGTCCACCCCCGAGCACCACGAAAAGCAGGAAGCGCCGGCTGTCGGATGCGGCCTTGTCCGCCCGCTGAGGCTTTACATCCTGCTCTATATAGCGGTTGACGAACTGGCGCACCTGTGGATCATCGGCGCGCATGTTCTGTTGGCTGGCAATCTGCTGTGCCAGCTGCTCGCGTTCGCCATCTTTCTCGAAGCTCAGGATAGAGCCGGAAAAGAGCGCGAAAAGCAGCGCCACGGCCAGTACGATGCCGCCAGGCAGGTAGAGCCGCGGAAGGGCAAGAGACCCATCCACCCAGCTGTCATACACCCATTTCATGCCCATGGCCGCGATCACCGAGAAGCAGAACACCGTCACGATCAGCCACATCTCGGGGGTTCGGAACTTGTTGAAAAACGGCATGTACTGGAAGAAAAGGATGTTGAAGCGGAACAGGTTTTCGCCGAGTGAGAAGAGCAGGGTGAGCATTCCGGAGCCCAGGAAGACGTACTTGAGGGTGCCGGGGGCGCGGATCAGGCCTACCACGAACATCAGGAAGAGGATGGCGCCAAGGTAGTGCGGACCGCTGGTGAATGTTTTGGGTCCCCAGTAGGTGCCGTCAGCCGAGGAGCCGCCAAAGCTGCCTGGGATGATGAGCGTGAGCAGCTCGCTGCGGCCCTGCGACCAGGCAAAGGCGTAGTCCACGTCCAGGCCGCCGCCGGCGCCGGCCTCCTGCTGCAGCTCCGAGCCGCCGCGGATGCTGTGCGGTGAGTACTCATAGATGCTCCAGTAGGGCTGGATGTTGGCGGCCAGGGCCAGCAGACCGGCCGTGACCATGAGCGCCGCGCGCCGCGACCAGTCGGGCAGCATCTTGCCGCGGAACGCCGTCACCGTGTCGTAGAGGAACCAGATGCCCAGCGGGAACAGGAAGTAGTAGACCACCTGCACGTGCTCGGCGCGCAGGGCGAAATTGAGCGCCAGGGCGAAGAGGAAGAGGCCGACAAGCCGCCGGTCACCGCGCGAGAGCATCCAGTAGCCGGCCATCACCCACGGGATCCAGGAGTAGGCGATCAGCTTGGAGTTGTGGCCGGCGCCCACGATGATGGGGATGTAGGTGGTCAGCGCAATGCCCAGGGCGGCCAGTGCCGAGGGGAGCGGCCGGTATCCCATCAGCCAGAAAAAGAAGTAGACACCGGTGAGGCAGAAAATGAACGGGAACACGGGGATGAAAATGCGGTTGAAGGCGCGGCGGATGAGCGTATCCAGGTGGGTGAACGCCTTGTTGCTGATGACCGTGAAGGAGGGCATTCCGCTGAAAATATTCGAGGCCCAGAGCGCGTCCTCGCCCGTCTCCTCCTGGTGCGCGATGACCGACTGCGCAGTGGCGCGGAACTGCTGGATGTCGTGGGCCACAAACTGCTGCCCGCCAACGTAGACTTCGTGAAAAATAAACGCCGGCACGATGAGAAGGAAGGCCAGGACGATCACGTGCTGATACTTCAACGGGATCTTCTCCCACAGATCGGCCGGGGTTGACCGTTGCTGCAACTGCTCCCTGCGGGCTTTCCGGGAATCTTTTTTGGATGGTGTTTCGCGCCTTTTTTTAGCCATGAACAGGTCGGTGGATTATCAGGGTTTCTTAGATCTGTGGAGGACTGGCATTAGACCGGGCCGGAGAAGACCGCCGGCGCCTTGTCGTTATGCCCGGTTCTGCAGCCGGGTGGATGCGGCCGTCAGTCGATGACCCGGGGTACCCGGAAATAATCGGAGTCGGCATCCGGTGCGTTTTTTAGAGCATCCTCATGGTCGAGCGGCGAAAGCGCCTTGTCGGGACGGAATCCTGTCCCGGCATCTGATACGTGCTCAAGCGGTGGTATTTCGCTCGTATCGACCTGCCCGAGCAGTTCCATGTAGCCCAGAATGTCGTTCATATCCTTCACGAGTCCGGCAGCTTCTTCATCGGATAGCTGCAGCCGTGCGAGATTGGCCATATACTTGACATCTTCTATAGTAACCGACATAAACAAAGGGGTTAGGATAATGATTGGACGTTTATGGAACGCCGACAAGTTACGAAATGTGTTGTCAAAGTGTAAATTTGTGCCGTTCTTTTGATGCCGAATGGCGCCTTGGCCTGCTGCATGGCCAGTGCCCTGAAGGCGCAAGTGATTTTCCGGTGCTTGCCGCTGTGATTTTTTGCGATGATATATGTAGATTGCTCCCATGATTAAGAAAAAAGTCCAGGTAAAGAATACGGCCGGCATACATGCCAGGCCCGCATCGCTGATTGTGAAAGAAGCGACCCGCTTTGAATCTGAATTCCACGTCCATATGTATGGATACCGGATCAACGGAAAAAGCATACTGGGGCTGCTGACCCTGGCGGCGGAACAGGGAGCCGAACTGGAGTTGGAGATGGACGGCCCGGACGAGGATGAGGCCATGGATAAAATGGTTTCCATGTTTGAAAATGGTTTCAAAATGGGTGAAGAGTGACAAACACAAATTAGAAGCACGGGATTTTATGCAGGAAGGAAATGCACATCAGGCAAACGTCAAGCTCAAAGGCATCACTGCGGTGGATGGACTTGTGATGGGCGTTGCCCGGGTCTACTCCAGAGGCAATATAAATATTGACCCTGAACCGGTGGATGAGAGCCGGCTGCCCGACGAGAAGAAGAAATTTGAGCAGGCGCGCAAGACGGTAGGCTTGACCATGGAGCGGCTTTCGGATTTCGCCGATTCGCGAAATGATTCGGACACACGCGATATCATGAACGCGCAGTATGAGATCCTCCACGATCCGGAATTGGAAGCCTCGGTGTTGCGTCTCATCGACCAGAACAGTTTTCGCGCGGAAAAGGCGATCTACGATGCTTTCCAGCACTATATCGACCTTATTAAATCCTCGGAAAAATCCTTTCTGGTCTCCCGGCTGTCCGATCTTAGGGATGTGCGCGACCGCTTGATACACAATGTGCAGCAGCTTACGGTTGTCGCCAGTTTCGGCAAGGATGCCGTCATGGTGGCCGAGGATGTATCGCCCATAGAAGTCATCACGTTTGCTCGCAGCGGCGTCAGAGGCATTATTTGCACCGCCGGCGGACTCACCTCGCACGCTTCCATAATCGCAAATGCCATGGGGATCCCCATGATGATTGGTGTCAAGAAGGTGATGCGGGCGGTCCGGGACGGCGATACTGTTATTCTCGACGGGCTCGGACAGAACGTGATTGTCCGTCCCGATGACGAGACCACTAGCTCTTACACGCGCGTCATCAAATGGCACAAAGAGGAGGAGAAGTTCCTGCGGCAGGTCATCGAAAAGCCCTCCGAGACACTGTGCGGTACAAAGATCCAGCTCCAGGCAAATATCGATTTTGAAGATGAGGTGCTGAATATCGACAAGTACCGGGCCGAAGGCATCGGGTTGCTGAGGACCGACACGCTCTTGATGAACTCCGGACCGATCACCATGGACCGCAAGCGGCAGGAGGAGTTCTGCCAGACGGCGTACTCCGGCAGCGGGTCGGGGCCGGTGACAGTGCGCCTGCTGGATGTGGGAGGCGACAAGCTGCTCAGTTTAAAGGCAAGGGAAGCCAATCCTTTCCTTGGCTGGAGGGGTGTCCGTATTCTTCTGGACCGCAGGGAGCTGCTGCAAAGCCAGCTTGAGGCCATATGCCGCGTTGCCGGCAGATATCCCGGCCGTACCCGAATCCTTGTGCCGATGATTTCATGTCTCGACGAATTCCTGGATGTGAAAAAGGAGATGGAGGATATCCAATCGAAGATTGAAAAACGGGGGGTCCCGGTTGACCGCAAGGTGAAACTGGGGATCATGGTGGAGGTTCCGAGCGTGGCCATTCAGGTGGATATGTATGCCTCACATGTCGATTTTTTCAGCATTGGCACCAATGACCTCACCCAGTACACTCTGGCGGTGGACCGGGGCAACAACCTGATCGCATCGCTTTACCAGCCGCTGCATCCGGCGGTACTCAGCCTGATCTCCATGACCGTGCAGGCCGGGGAGAAATCGGGCATACCCGTGGCCGTGTGTGGAGAACTCGCATCCGATCCGTTGGCTGCTCTGATACTTGCCGGGCTGGGAGTCAGGGAGCTGAGCATGACCCCACGCCTGATCCCAAAAGTCAAGCAGGCCGTCCGCCTTCATGACCTGGAGGAGATGAAATCGCTTGCGGCTAACTTCCTGTCTTGTGGCACTCGCGTCGAGAGAATGGCCATTCGCAAGGAGTGGAGTGACAAATACGAGCTCAAACTCAAGGATATGCGCGCAAAGACCGGAGCTCCTCAATAAAACTCTATAAAATAGAGTTAATAAATCCGAAGCTATTTGAAGTTTGGTTTTGATTTGGTTAAAAACTTAACCATAAAAGCGCTTGCATATTAACGTAATTCAGTGTT
>SLNO01000122.1 GCA_007132975.1 Balneolales bacterium | reverse complement strand
TGTGCAACGCCTTCTCCGAGCTCAACGACCCGGTGGACCAGCGCCAGCGGCTCGAGGAGCAGGCCCGGCTGCGCTCTGCCGGCGACGAGGAGGCGATGGTCGTCGACGAGGACTTCCTCAAAGCCCTCGAATACGGCATGCCCCCTACGGCCGGACTCGGCATCGGCATCGACCGGCTCGCCATGATCCTAACCAACCAGGAATCCATCCGGGATGTGCTCTTTTTCCCGCATATGAGACCCGAGTGACACGTTAGTTCCCTATGAACTTCACATGGTTCCTCGCTTACCGGTATTTCCGCGGCCGCTCCACCGGCAGCTCTTTCCTGTCCTTCATCAAGATCATGGCCGTGGCCGGTGTGGCCATCGGCGCGGCGGGTCTGCTCATCGCGCTCTCCATCGTCCACGGCTTCAAGTCGGTCATCCAGGAAAAGATCCTCGGCTACGGCACCCACATCTCCGTGATGACCTTCACCGAAGACCCGCTCTATCGCGGCGACACGCTCACCGTCTACCTGCAAACCCTTCCCGGGGTGGATGCGGCCCAGCCGGTCATCCAGTCGCAGGCCATGGTGCAGACGCGCGACTTTGTCGAAGGCAGTTTTGTAAAAGGGGTGGATGAGGACGGCGACCTTTCCAGCATCCGGGAGTACATCCGCGGGGGTGAATATTACCTCGGCCGCAACGCCGACGGCCTGCCCGGCGCGGTGATCGGGGCCCGGCTGGCGCGCAACCTGAACGCAGAGCCCGGAAGCGTGCTCACCATTTACGCCATCCGCGGCATGCCCTCACCACTCAACCTGCCGCAGATACGCCAGTTCCATATTTCGGGTATCTACCACACGGGCATCGACCAGTTCGACGATGTGCTGGTACTGGTGGACCGCGAATACGCCCGCGAGCTGTTCGAGATACCGTCACCCCGTGCCACGCAGGTGGAGGTGCGCGTGGCCAACCTTGATGAGCTGCAGCAGGTGCAGTTGATGATCGACGACCGGCTGCCCTTCCCTTATTACACCGAAAGCATCTACCAGCGCTACCGCAACATCTTCGCATGGATCAACCTGCAGGAGCAGACCATCCCGTTCGTGATCGCGGTAATGATCATCGTGGCGGCGTTCAATCTGATCGGCACGGTTCTGATCATGGTGCTGGAGCGCACGCGCGACATCGGCATCCTGAAGACGATGGGCGCCAGCGACAAGAGCGTCCGTTCCATCTTCCTGGTCGAAGGGCTGATCGTGGGCGTGGCCGGACTGCTGATCGGCATCTTCCTCTCACTGGCTTTCTATGTAATCCAGGATACATGGCAGATCATACCGCTGCCCGAGGAGAGCTATTACATGAGCTCGGCGCCAGTGCAGCCGCGATGGTTCGATTTTGTGATCGTGAGCACTGTCACGCTTGTGCTCTGCGCCCTGGCATCATGGCTGCCTGCACGTGTGGCGGCGCGGCTCAATCCGCTTGCGGTGATCGCCTACGGACGCTGATCCTGCCACGCCCTCCCCTGGAACGTCATAGCATTACCGGCACACCCGGCATGCCAATTACTGCTTTGTCCAGACCCCGTCACGCATTATGCTTCCAACAGCACATTCCTTAGCGGCTTTCCCGTTACAGTGCGGTACACTGAAAAATCGGAATCGATACTCAGTATGCCATCAATACCGGTTTCTTCGGACACTACCAGCAACGAGACATCGGCAAGATCTGACGGCAGATCGCGGTACTTTTCAAGCAACTCCCTGATCCGGGAAAGTTGCGAGTTTTCCAGTGGAAAAAGTTCCAGGCCGCCATCCTCCACCCAACGCAGAAAATCGACCGGCACACGCGGATGGAAATCCAGCATGTACAATACTTCTGTCAGCACCGGCCAGGTTGTCACCAGTGACCCGCGGAAGGATTTCAGAAATTCCAGTACCTGCCGATGATGCGCATCGTCCGCGTCGAAGAGTGCAATCAGCGGTCCAGAGTCAACAAGCACTTTCGATGCGGATCCCTTCATGGTTTTGCCCCCTGTCAATCAACCTGATATCCCGATTCCGGATTACCATTTTTGTCTTCACCCGACTCCGGCCATGAGCGACCACGCGCATCCCTGCTGACTCCTGATCCTTCATCCCTCTTTCTCCGAATTTTCTGGTGGATGCGTTCTTTCCTCTCCTTCGACCGTCCCGCCTCACCGCTCCGGAATTTTCCAAACAATGCCTTACCTTTTTCAAAGGAGCTGCGTCCCACCTCAGCTTGATCGAAGTAGGATTCCAGGGCCTCCCTGATCACCTGAGATCGTGATACGTTTTTCTGGCGGGCCAGATAATCCAGCTTACGTTCCTCTTCTTCTGTCAGTCTGACGGTTCTCATGGCGCATGTATTACATTATGTATTACACAAGATACCCAATACCAGGGCTTTTGACAACCGGAAGAAAGGCCCGATTTGTGTGTAGCCGTCGCTTGGGTCTTACGCCCTCCAGGTTTCGCTATTTCATCATCAAAACGAACTGAGCTTCCCAAGAATGGCGCATTTCCGGCAGCAGGATAATAAAAAAGGCCGGAGCTGGTGTGCCCCGGCCTTTGTCGTTTTCAGATGGTTGAACAGGAAACGTCTGGCGTCTCCTGTCCGTGGAAAATCAGTTGATGAAATCCTCAACCGGTTTCCATTCCAGGTCAAATGCGGCGGCTACGTCCTTATGGGTGATCTCGCCGTAGGCCACATTGAGTCCGGGCACGAGATCCCGGTTTTCCTTCAGCGCCTTTTTCCAGCCTTTGTCGGCAATCTGAAGGGCGTAAGGCATGGTTGCGTTGGTGAGCCCGACCGCGGAGGTATAAGGCACGGCACCAGGCATGTTAGCCACGCAGTAGTGGATCACGTCCTCCACAACATAGATGGGGTTGTCATGGGTGGTCGGCTTGGCGGTCTCGATACACCCGCCCTGATCGATGGCCACATCCACAATGACCGAACCCGGACGCATGAGCTTGAGCATGTCGCGGGTGATCAGTTTGGGCGCCTTGGCTCCGGGGATCAGCACACCGCCGATGACCAGGTCCAGAAGCGGCAGCATCTCACGGATGTTGGCTTCCGAGGAATAGATGGTGGTGACGTTGCGCGGCATGATATCGTCGAGGTGGCGCATGCGCGGAAGGCTGATATCCATAATAGTTACATTGGCGCCCATGCCGGCAGCCATCTTGGCCGCGTTGACCCCAACGATGCCGCCTCCAAGGACCAGCACGTTGCCGGGTTTGACGCCCGGGATGCCCCCGAGCAGCACGCCGCGTCCACCTTGCGCCTTTTCAAGGTATTTGGCACCCTGCTGCACGGACATGCGGCCGGCCACCTCGCTCATGGGGATGAGCAGCGGCAGGGAACGGTCCGGACTTTCCACGGTTTCATAGGCAATGGCGATGCAGCCCGAATCCATCACGGCCTTGGTGAGCTCTTCGCTGGCGGCAAAATGGAAATAAGTGAAGACGATCTGTCCCTCACGCATGCGCTTGTACTCGGGTCCGACCGGCTCCTTGACCTTCATGATCATATCGGCTTCGGCCCATATTTTTTCAACGTCGGCGACAATCTGCGCACCGTTCTTCTCGTAGGCCTCATCCGGGAATCCGCTGCCCATGCCGGCACCGGATTCCACCATGACTTTGTGTCCCTTGCGGGTGAGGCTCAGCGCGCCGGAAGGCAAAAGCGCCACCCTGTTTTCGTGTGATTTTATTTCCTTTGGTACTCCAATTAACATGATACAATCCCCGCTGGTTTAATGGTTGCGATGGTAGAAAGAGCAAAATGGTATTGTAAATAATTGCCTGGAAGTACAATTCTCCAAGCCATCCCTGAAATTCGTTTGAAATATACAAAAAAAACTTCGTGGAAAATCAGAAATATCACCGTGTTTTTGGCTTTTCCGTTGAAATACGACCGCGGACTTCCGTATTATAGAGCCCATGTTATCGAAAGAAATTTTCCGGAAGATCAGGCGTATTGAAATCCGCACCAAAGGCCTGGTGAACGAAGTGTTCGGAGGGGAATACCAGTCCGCTTTCAAGGGTCGCGGCATGACCTTTGCCGAGGTGCGCCCCTATCAGTTCGGCGACGATGTGCGCCAGATCGACTGGAACGTGACGGCCCGCAACGAGGAGCCGTACATAAAGATATACGAAGAGGAGCGCGAACAGACGCTCATGCTCTGTGTGGATATTTCCCCGAGCGGACAGTTCGGAAGCGGCACGCAACGCAAGCTGGACCTGGTGACCGAACTCTCGGCCGTGCTTGCATTCAGCGCCATCAAGAACAACGACAAGGTGGGGCTGCTGTTGTTCACCGACCGCATTGAGAAGGTGGTGACGCCCCGCAAGGGCCGGGCGCACGTGCTGCGGCTCATCCAGGAGCTGCTTACAACCGAACCGCAGGGACGTGGAACCGACATCGGAAACGCCACCAGCTACCTCACCAAGATCCTGCGCCGCCGCTCCATCTTCATCCTGATCAGCGACTTCCAGTGCTCCGGGTACGAAAAGCAGCTTCGCATCACCAACAGAAAGCACGATTTTGTCAGCATTGTCATCGATGATCCGCTTGAACGGGAACTGCCCGATCTGGGACTGATCCCGCTGCGCGATGCGGAAACGGGCATGTACCGTGTTATTGACACTTCAAGCACCGCGGTCCGCAGCCAGTACTTCCGGCGCCGGCGCAACCGGATGGACCGCCTCCACAAACTTTTCCGAAAACACAGCATCGACTCCATTACCTTGCAGACCAACGATTCCTACATCGAGCCGGTCATGAACTTTTTCCAAAGACGGGTCCGCGGGCGCTGAGCCCCGGCTTCGCTGCCATATTCAACTTAGAAATCTTCAGAACCTAACGAATCTAACCATATGCTCTGCCGCCAGTTCACCTCAATACACCTGCTGCTTATGCTGATTTCACTCAGCCTGGCGGGCGTATGGACCGGTGCCGGCACAGCAATGGCGCAACAGGCTACCAGCGCCATCGACCGGGACACACTGCGCACCGGCGACCGGTTCACCTACATGGTTCGCGTTGAAGGGTCCATCCGGTTCAACGCCGTCGTCTATCCCGACAGCGCCGACCTGGCGCCCGACTTCCTCATCCGCTCCCGGCGGGTGGAACGCGATGGACTGGGTGATACGCTCACGTACGAGCTGACCTATTTCGGGGTGGATGGGGAAGCGGTGCCGGAATTGCGGGCCGGGCTCGTACGCGGGACAGACACCGTCTGGGTGGCCATCCCCGAAGTGCCTTTTGGATACAAGAGCCGGGTGGAAGATGCCGACGCCGACCTGCGTCCTCTCAAACCCATTTTCCCCTTTTTCCGAAGATGGTGGCCGTTCGTCCTTTTGGGTCTCATACTGGCCGGCATTGCGGCATGGCTTATGTACCGGTACAGACAGAATCTGATTCCGGATCCGAAGCCGGTTGTCAGGCCCGTGGTGCGACCGGAGCCTTTCCGAAATCCGCTCGATGATCTCCGGCGCGAACTGGACCGAATCCAGTATGCCTATGGCGAACCGCACCGGCTCTCCAAACAGTTCTACACGGAACTCGGCGACGCGTTCCGGTCCTACTTTGAGCGGACCTATCACTTTCCAGCTCTGGAATCTACCACGTGGGAAGTGATTCGCGACCTCAAATCGAACCGGGCCGAGGAGGAAATCGTGGAACTTTCCTCGCAGATTCTTGAGGAGGCGGACCTCGTTAAATTTGCAAAATATGAACCCAATGAAGCCGCCTGCAAGAACGTTATGAAAAACGCAAGGCTGCTTTTTGCGCGCATTTCGGATGGCGACAGGTACCGTATTGCCGTTCTTCGCAAGAAGCACGAAGACGAGCAGAAAGCCAAAGTTTCAGAAGACAACGATTATGACCTGGGATAACCCCATTTGGTTTCTGGCGCTGTTGCTCATCCCGCTCCTGCTGTGGATGCAGTACCGTTATTACAAGCGCAAGCAGATTCCCTATCTTACCTACTCCGACACCTCAGACCTGGATTACCTGCCCGGTAACTGGCGCTCATACGGAGTTTATGCAGGGTTTGGGTTGCAGGTCGTGGCAGTGGTGCTGATCATCCTGGCTTTGGCGCGCCCACAGGCCGAACGCACCTATCAGGAACGACAGGTTGAGGGCATCGACATCATGCTGGTACTGGATATCTCATCCTCCATGCTTGCCGAAGACATGAAACCCAACCGGTTGCTGGCCATGAAAGAGGTGGCTGCAAATTTCATAGACCGGCGGGAGTCGGACCGGATCGGTATTGTGGTGTTCGCGCGCGAAAGTTTCACACTTGTCCCGCCAACACTCGACTATGCCCTGTTGCAGGACCAGCTTCAATATGTAGACCTTGGGATGGTGCGGGACGGCACGGCTATCGGTATGGGATTGGCCACGGCCGTCAACCGGCTGCGCAACAGCGATGCAGCCAGCCGCGTGATTATCCTTCTTACGGACGGCGAGAACAACGCCGGCGAGATCGATCCGCTCACTGCCGGCGAACTGGCGGCCACCTTCGGCATCACGGTGCACACAGTAGGCGCCAGCACCGATGCGCGCACTGCCCCATACCCCGTACACGACCCCATCCGGGGCACACGCTACCATGAAATCGTGGTGGCTATTGATGAGGACATGATGCGCACCATTGCCGAAAACACCGGAGGTCGCTACTTCCGTGCTACCGACAACGAGTCGCTGGAAATGGTCTACCGCGAGATCGACCAGCTTGAACGTACCCCTTTCGATGAACTTACGTATCAGGAGTTCACCGATCTGTACCGTGGTTTTCTGGGCTGGGGAATGGCATTGCTGCTGCTTTCGTTTATATGCGACCGGGTGATTTTTCGTATGGGACTCAATTGAAAGTAGCATCCTCTTTTTCAATATTGAAGATTGTTAGTCGATGTCGCTTAATCAGATAGCGCAGGTTTTCTCGAAGTATTTGCAAATCGGCAAACTTTCCGGGCACATTGCACCCGGAAAGATACTGAGGTTGCAGCAGTTCACCGGAGCTGCCGTTTCGCTGGCTCTCAGCGAGCTGACAAAGAGGCACATGCCGCTGGTCGTCATCACGTCCGACACCGAACGCGCACAGTTCCTGAAATCGGACCTGGAGACACTGGGTATCGAAAATTCGCTCTTTTTTCCGCCCAGCGGGATGAAACCATACGACACCGGAAAGGTGCGCGATACGGCCGTCACGGCGCAGCGCTCCGATGTGATAGACCGGATCCGTGAATCGGAGCAGTATGTGGTCGTCACTCCTGCGGAAGCGGTCTTTGAGAAGATGGCCTCGCCGGAACAGTTCTCACAGGCGGCGCTCACGCTGCGCAAAGGCAGCGAAATGGAACCGGACGCCCTGGCCGCCAGACTCATCGACCAGCACTACGAATCGGTCTCTTTTGTCAATGGACCAGGCGAGTTCGCAAGACGCGGTGGCATCATAGACATCTTCCCATTCGCTGGCGGCTATCCTGTCCGGCTTGAGTTTTTTGGAAATGAAATTGACTCTATTCGCGAATTTGATCCCGATTCCCAGCGTTCCGTCGCATTTCTGGACCAAATTCGTCTGGTCCCGAACCTGGAATCTTTCGAGGGGGATGGACGCCAGTCCCTGATCTCATTTTTCACCGGGGATGCGGTGGTTGCCGCTGTCGACTACCCCGGCATTCTCTCCGAGCTGAACCGGCTGTTCCAGGAGGCGCAGGAACGCTTCGATGCCGGCGATGCTGGTCCCGGAAGCGCAAGTCCGTCCGGCATGGATACCAGAAGTCCAGACAAAGCGCCGCAGTCCGGGGAGGGTGTCGCCGCCCTTTCACCCGTTGCTCGCTATCTCTCCCCCGAGGAGTTCTCCGGCGAGGTGCTCCGCCTGGCCCGCGTGATCTTCGGTGCCCTGCCGTCGGATCTGCAAGCCGATCATGAGTTTTCCCTGGGTGCACGCCCCCAACCCGATTTCAACAGCTCGGTGAAGCTGCTGCGGCGGAGTCTGGCCGACCTGAGCCGCCAGGCGATCGACACGTGGATCCTGTGCGACAACGAAGGTCAGCGCAACCGTTTCGAGGAACTGCTCGGCGATCCGGGTCCGGACCTGCGCTACCGCCTGGTGGTGGAGACCCTTCACCGCGGGTTCATCCTGCCCGATGCCGGCATGGCCGTCTACACCGACCACCAGATCTTCAACCGCTATCACCGTCCCAAAACCCGTGGTACGGTCCGGCGGGGCGGCATCTCCTTCAAGGAACTCAAGGATCTCAACGTCGGTGATTACGTGGTTCACGTGGATCATGGCATAGGCAGGTTCGCCGGTTTCCGCAAGATTACGGTGCGCGATGTGGAGCAGGAGTCGGTCGTGCTGCGCTACCAGGACGACTCCATCCTCTATGTCAACGTATCCAGCCTCCACAAGCTCCAGAAATATTCCGGCAAGGACGGCACCGCGCCCAAGATCACCAAACTCGGCTCCGGTGAATGGGCCCGCAAGAAGGCCAAAACCCGCAAGCGCGTCAAGGACATCGCCCGCGACCTCATCACCCTCTACGCCCGCCGCAAGGCGCAGCAGGCCTGGGCTTTCTCGCCCGACACCTCCATGCAGACCGAGCTGGAGGCCTCCTTCATGTACGAGGAGACGCCCGACCAGGCCCGGGCCATCGAAGATGTCAAGGCGGACATGATGAACCAGACCCCGATGGACCGTCTGGTATGCGGGGATGTCGGCTTCGGCAAGACCGAAGTGGCCGTGCGCGCCGCGTTCAAGGCGGTCCTCGACGGCAAGCAGGTGGCCGTCATGGTGCCCACCACCATCCTGGCCGACCAGCACTGGAAAACCTTCCGCCAGCGCATGAAGGATTTCGCCGTCAATATCGAAGTCATCTCCCGGTTCCGCAGCAAGGCGCAGCAGACCGACATCCTGAAACGCACAAAAAAGGGACAGGTCGATATCCTGATCGGCACGCACCGCATCGCCTCCAAAGACGTGGTCTTCCGCGACCTGGGCCTGCTTATTGTGGATGAGGAGCAGCGCTTTGGCGTGAGCATCAAGGAAAAACTCAAGGATTTCCGGGCCACGGTGGATGTGCTTACGCTCACCGCCACGCCCATCCCCAGGACTCTGCAGTTCTCGCTGATGGGCGCGCGCGACCTGAGCGTGATCAACACCCCGCCGCCAAACCGTCAGCCGGTACTCACCGAGATCCACAGTTTCGATACCCGGCTCATCCGTGATGCCGTCATGCAGGAGGTCAGCCGGGGCGGACAGGTCTTCTTCATCCACAACCGGGTGCAGAATATCGAGGAAACGGCCGAAATGGTGCGGTCGCTGGTGCCGAACATACGTGTGCAGTTTGCGCATGGACAGATGCCCGGCAGCCGGCTTGAAAAGATCATACTGGATTTCTACGATAACAAGTTCGAAGTGCTTGTATCTACAAACATCGTGGAGAATGGCATCGACATTGCCAATGCAAACACTATTATCATCAATCATGCCAACCATTTCGGGTTGTCTGAGCTGCACCAGCTGCGCGGACGCGTGGGGCGCTCTAACCGCAAGGCCTACTGTTACCTGATCACGCCGCCCATGGAATCGCTGACGCTTGAGTCGCGGCGGCGGCTGCTGGCGCTTGAGGAGTACTCGGATCTGGGATCGGGCTTCAATATTGCCATGCGCGACCTGGATATCCGCGGGGCCGGGGACATCCTGGGTGCCGAGCAGAGCGGATTTGTCAATGAGGTCGGTTTCGAGATGTACAACAAGATTCTCAACGAGGCGGTGCAAGAGCTCAAGGAGACTGAATTCGCCGATCTGTTCCGCGATACCGAATTTGCGCCCGAACTGCCCGAAACCACAGTGGAGTTCGACTATTCGGCGCTGCTCCCCTCCGATTATGTCACCGACAACGTGGAGCGGCTCAATCTGTACCGCCGCCTTTCCGGCACGTCGAGTGAAAAGGAGCTGGACGACTGGCGCGACGAGGTGGCCGACCGTTTCGGTCCCATACCCGAGCCGGCCGGACATCTGGTAAATGCAACGCGGATCAAGATCCTGGCCGCTCAGATCTGGCTGTCGAAAGTGACCATCCGCGCCGGACGCATGTGGCTGCAGTGCCCGGATGACGGCACCGAAATCGGAAAACGTTTTTACGAAGAAGGCGGGCTGCAGCACCTCATGGCGCGGCTTGAGGCGGTTTTACCCGGACGATACCAGCTGGTCCAGAAAGACAAGGCCATCCGTTTTGTGATCCGGGATGTGGACGGTCCCCTGACAGCGCTGGAATTGCTGCGCAGGCTCCAGCCCGACCTCCAGCCGGTCGCGAGCGAATGCCCCTGATCCCATCAAGGAGCCATGACCCCATCCACCCGGAACCATCTTTGCTTGCATCCATCCCGCAGCCAACACTGTCCGCATCCAGTGCACACCTAAACTCAGCCGCATCCACCCGCTCCAAACACGCATTGCCATCTTTTGCAACGAATGTGTACCTTTACGTCCTGATGTGTAGTAATGAATATGATTGACACCAAGCCTGAAATATCACTGAGCCATTACGCGGGGGAAATCCGGCAGGGGAATGTTGTGGCTTTCCCGACCGAGACCGTGTACGGACTGGGAGCCGATGCGTGGAACGCCGACGCCGTCGCGCACATATTTGAGCTGAAGGGGCGTCCGCCGGACAATCCGCTGATCGTGCACGTGAACTCTGTGGAGATGGCCGCCACGCTGGTTTCGGAGATTTCGGAGGATGCGCGCCGGCTTATGGAACGCTTCTGGCCGGGACCGCTGGCCCTGATACTGCCGAAGCGGCCGGAGGTGCTGGATATTGTCACGGCTGGGTTGCCGACGGTTGCCATCCGCGTGCCCAACCACCCCATCCCATTGCGGCTCATAGAAGAAGCCGGACCCATTGCCGCGCCCAGCGCCAATACCTCGGGACGGCCGAGCCCCACGCGGGCCGAGCACGTGCGTCAGGATTTCGGAGCCGAAGTGCCGGTGATTGAGGGCGGTTCTTGCCAGTACGGGCTGGAATCGACAGTCCTGGACCTGTCGATCAGGCCCTATACGATCCTGCGTCCCGGACACATCACCCAATCCTCGCTGGAGCAGGTGCTCCGGCAACCGGTTCGCATGGTGCCGTCATTTGAGGGTGAAACGACCGGCGCGCCCCGCAGTCCGGGCATGAAATACACGCATTATGCGCCGGACGCGCGCGTCCGCTGGATGCGGCCCGACGAACTGCCGCGCCCCGATTTTCCTGCGGCTGGAACGCTTTACCTGCTGCACCGCATCCGTCCGGGCGATGTACCCATCCGGGGCGACCGCAACCTCATCCACTATGGGGAAGACTACACCGAAATGGGCCGCGACCTGTACGACCGTTTCCGCATGGCCGACCTGAAAGGCTACTCTGAAATTGCCATCGAGCCGTTTGGCGACAGCGGTGAGGATGTTGAGGCGCTGCTGAACCGCATCCGCAAGGCGATCGGGGGGTGATCGCCGTAGCCGTAGCCACCCAGACCTGCACCCGCACACCGGCCGGTCAGATCCACCACAAGCCGACCACACCCACCATAAGCCGGCCGTATCCACAAGAAAAGCTTGCCTGATTCAGAACCTGGTTCCTGCGTCATCCCCGGAGGCAGGAGATCATTCCTCAACCGGACATAAAATCCCCGGCCGCATCCACCCGAAACCGGCCGCATCCATCAGAAATAGAATCCTGCGCCCGCGGTAAAAGTACCGAATTTGACGCCACCAATATCCAGCCAGCGGTAGCGGAAGAAAAAGCGGGTGGCATCCACGTGAATCCCCAGGTCGAGCTGCTGGTTGATCACATCGGCGTAGGTGGTGTAGGTCCAGCTGGCGTTGTAGGCCAGGGAAAACGGCCGCCAGGGGTAGATTTCGAGATTCACGCCCAGGTCGGGCCCGGCGTAGACGTCGCCGTCCAGGTGCAGCGTGCGCAGGCCGAACTGGAACCCGCCGTCGCCCTGCGGCAGAAAGCGGAATTTGCGCTCGAACAGGAATTCGGACTGGTGGATGGGGTAAGGCGCCCCGGGCTCCTTGAGGTACTCGTATCCGGCGATCAGGCTCCAGTAGCGGATGTTCCGCTTGACCTGCGCGGACGCCTGTTGCATGGCCCACGAGGTCTGCGGCAGTGAAAATGTGGCCTGAACGTCCCAAAGCCCGCGGCGGTTGCTCTCTTCCTGGAAGTTCCGGATGCCCGAATAATAGGGATTCTGGTAGGGATAGCGGTTGTAGCTCAGCGCCGGCTCGTCTGGGTGCAGTGGCTGGAAGTAGAAAAACGTCGGCATCACGTCGATCCCGATGTGCAGGAAAATGCGCGCGGCGCGTACCACGGGTGGCTCGTCGCTGCGACCGTCCAGCCGATCCTTGGCCTCCTCGGTGCGCGACTGAGCATGCGCCTCAGGCAGCGCTGAAAACGCCAGCAGACAGGCAAGCAGCAAGGCAGCAAGAAGGTTGGATGCCGGTTGTCTCATGACTCGGAACGGGTTGGGTCGGTTTCGGGTGGATACGGCCCGCCGCCAGTGCGGCGGACTTTCTCCTATTACGCTGGAATAGCCGTTTTGTTGCGGGTTTCTGGCCGGGGATCTGGTTTTTCAACCCGTCGTGCAGAGCAGCTTTGCGTCTTGAGCCTACCGGCTGCAGGTCGGCACCGGCGGTCAGAATTGCGGCAACTCGGGTTTGTTCTGCAGGATCTCCTCGATGCGCTCCATCGAGCCATCGTCCAGTTTCTCAAGATCTTCGACAGCCAGCAGGTTCTCCTCCAGCTGGTGGACCTTGCTCGCGCCCAGAATTACCGTGCTCACGTGCGGGTTTTTCAGGCACCATGCTATGGCCAGGCGCGCCAGCGACATATCCAGTTCCCCAG
>SLNO01000149.1 GCA_007132975.1 Balneolales bacterium | reverse complement strand
GATTGGTGTGGATGTCGTAGATGTACATGGCGTTGGCCGAGCCGATGAACAGGTGCTCGTTGTACGGGAAGATGGTCTCGATCATCCATCCAACACCCTGCTGGTCCTGCTTGACCGGCTCCGGCGCGGAGATGTCAAAGGTCACAAGATTGCTCCAGTCCACGGCGTAGAGCTGGTCGCCGGTAATGGCGAACCTGGCCATGGATCCGCCCGTACCCGATGAGCCGGTATTGCCGGCGGCATCGCTCGAGGCCCGGGTGAAAGTCGTGAATCCCCAACTCCAGTGACCTCTGGGCTGGCGGCAATCCCCGCTGCAGACCTCCTCCACCTCCACCGGATTCCAGTCTACCACAATGCCGCGCGATGGATCGGGCGTGCGGAATGCAGGCCCCGGCGGATTGTGCTGCGACAGGTTGAACACATCCTCAATACGGGATATGAGCTTCGGTCGGTCGAAATCGCTGATGTCGAACACCAGCAGGTCGCCGGCAGAATCAGCGTAGAGCAGATCGCCCCGCACGGCGATGTCCCGGTTGCCCGGAATGGTCACGAATCCGGAAAAATAGGGCGCTGACGGATTGCTGTTGTTGATGATGTGGACCCCCTTGTTCATCTCGTTGACGAACAGATGATCGCCGTACAGGTAGATCTTGCCAGGCTCAACCATGTCGCGTGGCTCGTTCACGCCAACCGCGGCAATAAACTCCTGGTGCGACATGTACACCGGCTCATACTCGGTCCATGTGATGACCTGCGTGCGCTGGTCGTCGCAGGCGGCCAGCATCAGCAACGCAACGGCAAAAAAGCCAATTATGGATTTTGTGGATGTCTTACTCATAGTCATGCCCTCGCATTTATCATTGATCGTTAGAATCAAACTCTTTGTCATTCTCTGCCTTGAAAAACATCACACCTGACCGATAGCGGTCATCCCCGGTGAACATAAGACGCATCTCACTTCCGGGTGTTTCGTATCGGGTCGTGCGGCTGATATGGTGCTTGAACCGTTCGGTTTCTGCGCACATGGCTTCCGTGCAAAACCACATGATGGATATGGAATCCGATCCGGACAAGGTGTACTCACCACCGCAGGAGTTGCAGGCTGCCCTGCCGCCGGTTGTGTTCTGGTCGGTCAGCGTGATGGTGTAAAAATCATTCTCCGGCACAGTCCACGTACTCCCATCCGTGTACACCGTTTTTTTGAGTTCCCAGGTCACCCCGACAAGCCGGTCAGGGTCGGCCACACGCCGGCTGTCAGACTGCATCAGGTCGCACGACACAAAAAGGCCCGTAGAAATGATGGAAACAACTGTCAGGATCACTATCGGATGCTTCTTCGCAATCATGGGAATAGAACATTTTGAGGATGCGCGATTAGCTGCTTTCATCCGTCCTACACCCGGCAAAACGGGTGCACCTATTCCCATGTGTGTACCTGTCATGTTCACCTGTCGCATGTGCCCGACTTGTGACATGCCGTTTCAAAAGGCCGACACCTGATTGTCTTCGGATCAACTGGTTTCGCGACTTCAGACCAATGCCATTCCGCTCATTGAATTCAAATCAGCAAGGGCATTGTAGAGCATTCAACTAATCAGAAATGATATTGGAAGACACCCGAAAGTCCGAACTGTGTTCCGGCATGGTCACTGAAACCAGCCAGTGCGTTCACCCGGAAGCTGACCAGGGTTGTGGGATCGTAATTCCACCCGAGCAGGATGCGATCCGAAGTGTCGCCGCGCCAGTCAAAGCCAAGATAGTCCCAGCGGACCAGGAGGGCATGGCGCTCGGCCACCCGGACACCCAGCGTGGTGTACATCCCGGTGATGGTTTCCTCGGGAGCGACTATTTCCGCGTGGCCGTCTTCCTCACCGCTGCCGGCACCGGCCACATCAAACCGGCTCTGCATGAACTCGGCGGTGCCAAAGAGCAATGGCCCGTCATAGGACGCATACACCCCATAGAGCACACGCCCGCCCCGGGAAGTGAGCCCCGTATTGCCGACGTCCTCGTCGCGGGACCCGTTATATGCCCCGTTCACCCCCAGCTCAAGTCCATGTCCGCACGACGGTTCCATCACCAGTGCCAGCCGCCCGGTGTACAGGAACCGGTTGTCGTTCTGCTCGGCGATGGCGGTGACACCGGCCACCCCGGAGCCGTTGTACATCCCGAATCGGTACCGCAGCGCCCCCGTTTCACCCAATACCGAAGCCCCGATTTCCAGGGTGTTCATCATGGCTCCCACCATCCGGGCGCGCCGGACAAAATCCAGGTTGGCCGGACTCGGATCCAGCTCCCTGCTCAAATACGGCTTGAACGCCCCGGCAACCACCTGCAGATTGTCCGAGAACCTATAACCGACCCGCGCATCGATGCTCTGCTGCTGGCTCAGGAAATACACCCTCACCCGGTAGGTGAAATTGCGGTCCACCGTGCCCCGGAAATCGATACGCGTAGACCCCAGGTCCCAGGCCCGGCCCCCGTTGAAGTCCGTATCCTCAAACGAAAACGACCCCTGCGTCTGCAGCAGGATCCCCAGCGAAAACGATTCCGATTTGAACCGCCCGCGCAGCTCATCAGCCAACGGCTCGGCCCGGCTGTCCGCCTCCCCGCCGGACCCGAATGCGGGCGCATGGCAGATAAGTGCCAGGGCAATCATCATCCAGAAGCGGTTTACTTTCCCTGTGCCTGCCTGCCGGCCGGTGTTCCAACCTTTGATTGATTTGATCTGCTCGATTATCATCAGGTGCTTGTGTATTTTTGTTTGAGGAGGGGTGGGTTTTCGGGTGGATGCGGCCTCGCGTCGGCACGAGATCTGTGCCGCTGGCATTTGCCGCAAGCCCGCAATCCCATCCATGCAAACTCCATGCCTTTTTCTGTCCTTTACATGAACTGATTGCAACACAAGCCGGGAGCCTTTGCCGGCAGTTTTCCTGTAGCACAAAAACGGTGATATTTCGCCAATACCGGCGAATTTTCGCCGCTTCGGATCGACCCCTATCCACCCGAGTCACATACCCAACAAACCGATGAAAACACAATACTACACGGCGTCCAGCCTGGACGGTTTCATTGCAACGGAGGACCATTCCCTGGACTGGCTTTTCCAGTTCGGGGATACCGGCAGTTCCGGTTTCGATGCGTTCCTCAACGAGGTCGGGGCGCTGGTCATGGGGTCACAGACGTATGAGTGGATACTGCGGAACCACATCCGGCCAGAAAGCCAGCCCTGCCAGCCCTGGCCATATGAACAGCCGGCCTGGGTTCTCACATCACGACCGCTGCCGGCCGTTGAAGGCGCGGACATCCGGTTCGTCAGTGGCGATGTGCGCCATCTGTTCCGAAAGATCGCGATGGCGGCAGATGGAAAGAACATTTGGGTCGTGGGCGGCGGGGATGTGGCCGGACAGTTTTACGACAACGGGTTGCTCGACGAGATCATCGTGCAGGTATCGGCGGTTACTTTGGGCAGCGG
>SLNO01000073.1 GCA_007132975.1 Balneolales bacterium | reverse complement strand
GGGTGCCATCAGTTCAAGGATTCGCTCCGGCACGGCAAGTTCATCGGTGTGAAGTGCTTTCAGCAGAGTGTGCAGTGCTTCCCGCTGTTTTGCGGCAGGGATAATCTGAGTCGGCACCTGTCCGTCGCCTCGAAGCGCATATCGGAACTCCATCCCCCCGATGTTTTTGGTGACGGAGGTAAGGAGAAAGCGGTGCATTACATAGATCGGGACGAAGCGTTCACGGAGCAGGAAGAGTGGTTCTCCCTCGCGAATGGCACGTTCGTCAAAGTGCTCCATCAGGAACCGGCGGACTTCCATCGTCTCTTTGAGTTCCGTGATCGGGTCTTCGGCCAGGGCCCAGGCCTGCACCTGCGGGTGGGAACCGAAGGGACGTGTGTGCGGGGCACTGATGTGGTACAGTCCCTTGTCGAGCCCATCACGGATGATGGCTTCCAGCCCGGCTTTTTCCTCCTCAGGAGTATCGAACTGCGTGTATCCCCAACGGATGGACAAGGTGTCGAAGGCACCGGGGCCGGGTGCGTAAGCGCGGCTCAGGTCCAGCTTCCCGTCCCGAAGACGCACGTGGGCACCGGGATAGTCCATGACAGAGGCACGTCCCATGCTTTCGGCGGCAAAATTATGTGCCAGGCCGAGCGTGTGGCCAAGTTCGTGAGCGGCATGCTGGCGGCGGCGGGACATCACAAACTCCTCGGCATCGATGTAGGGGTCGAGCGTGGCCATCCATTCAAGCGTGCCTTCCGGATCGCCGTAACCCAGTGAGTTCAGCGAACCGAAGCCGTTGGTTGCACCCGTGGCGGTACTTATGTCTGCACCCGGCGATTCAAGCGAGCCATAACCACTGGCTGCACCCGGCGATTCAAGCGAGCCAAATCCACCTGTCTGACCGGTAGCCACCATAGCGGGCAAAAATCCGGCATACTGGTTGAAGTTGACCAGTGAGCGGTGGGAGTCCATACGGACGGCCGCCTTGATGATCTCGCCGGTGCGGGGGTCGCGGAACGTTGGCCCGATGGAAGCGCCGGCCTCGGAGCGGTGGACCCACATGACTACGTTGTAGCGGGCATCCATCGGATCCATGTCCTCCGGCATGTCCTTAAGTACGAATGCATTGCGGAACCCTGCCGCCTCAAAGACGTCGTTGAACCATTCCATGCCTTCACGGAATGCGGTGCGGTACGGTTCGGGGATGGCGGGATCCATGTAGTAGGTAATCGGCTCCACCGGTTCGGAGATTTCGGCATCCGGATCCTTTTTTTCAAGCCTGTGCCGCACGGCATAACGCGTGATCAGCTCCTCATCGAACCCCTTGGAGTAGTCAAAAAATGAGATGTTGAGATAACCGCCCCTGGGATCGTAGATGCGCGGGCGGAACTCATTGTCCGGCAGTTGAACCAGCGAGTGGTGCTGACGCATGGTTACCGAGCGGCCGTCGGGAGCATGTCGGCGGATGGCCCAGGCGGGACTGTCCGACGTCAGGGTGATGGCCGCTTCGATCTCGGTGTTTTTCGGAAACGCTTTGGTCCGGGGCTGGTAGATGTAGCTCCGGGAGGTTTCCACCCGGAAAGTGCCCAGATTGCTTCCGCGGAAAAGGCGGCGGACATCAAAGGCATCGGTCAGGAAATAGGATGTGGCGTCGATCAGGTAGCGGCCGTTCTGCTCCGCGGCAATATCAAACGAACCAACGACGGAAACGGGAAAGGATTCCTCCACAGACCGAGCCAGGTCCGGATTCTCGGGATCGGTGGATACAAACCGGTGATTCACAAGGATGAAATGGATCCTGGGTCCGACCCGTTCAAACCGCGCAAGGTGTTCATCGCCGACCTGGGCGCGGTCGAGCCGCGGCCCGTTCATCCCGCCGCCGGTACCCGTGCCAATCAGGTAGAGAAACTCCTCACCGAGCCGGCCATCCGGGATTTCAAGAAACAGCCGGCCGCGTTGATTGTCCCAATACAGGGGGAAAAAACCATCCTGTTTTTCAAAATCTCGTGTGTAGCCGTCGATTTGAGGCCACTGCGAACGTGCTTCCGTTTGTCCGGGACTGTTTTGGGTGGATGAGGCCGTTTGTTCCGCCGAAGTGTGCGCACAGGATGCGATCAGAACGGCGCACATTGAAAGTATCAAAAAATGGAACATGCCATCATTTCCGGGGCGTTTCATCTGTTTAAAATTTTGGATTTATATAGTCAGATAGAATGTCCATGACGTTTTTAATCATACTTCTGTGTGTCGGGGATATTGCCCGGTCATGAACATTTCATGCTATTAGCCTGTAATGTGAAAGGGGTTGATGCGGGGGTCAGGAAAGCTGTCGTATGGCTTCTATCATATCACGAGATTAAGGCTGCAAACCGGTAAGCATGTCCCGTGAAAATTCTGCCGTACCAGCAGCCACAGCAATACTTTCCTGTATAAAACTAAAAAGTGTTCCGCTCAATGTATGACGTAATTCTGGAATATTCCATAACCAGCCGTCATTCAATTGGTTGAAAACATTTTTTTACAAATGCGGCGGCCCGCACGCACGAATACCGGGGAGCTGGTACGGAGATTTCACTCAATCAGCCTGCGGAAGGGTTGGAATATGGCAACTTTTACCTGCAGCTAAAGGCTGCGAAAGGAATCCAGCCGCAGAATGTATCTGTCAGGGTACGCCGAACTACTCTGTGGCCGTGATCACAACGGGAATTTCCACAGGCTGGCTGCCGGCAACATAATTGTCGCTGGCGATGAGAGTAAAATGGTTTTCACCCTGGACAATCGGCAGCCGTACCGTGCGCCCGGCAGCGATCCGCTCTCCGTTCTGTTCCCATGTAATCAGTACCCTGCGCTCTCCATCACGGTTCAGTTCTGGTGCCGTGAGCGAGATACCAGGGTTCACAGGGTCCCATTCCACGGTCCGCTCTACTGATGATCTGGAGAATCTCAAATCCTCGATTACATCCACTGTAGCTTCGAATTGCTCAAGTACCATGCCGGCCGGTTTCCACCCATAGGTGATGGTGTTGGTGCCGGCAGAGTCCGGACTCCAGCTGGCGATTTCACGCGTGCCTTCCAGAAGGACGTAAGAAGCAGGCAGGCCGAGATCAGAAGCTGTCAGGGAGTGACTTGCCACCATGATATCCGGAACATCGGGGGATACCGGTTCCGGGAATCGGACGTGCAGTGTTTTCTCGATGCGTTGCACAGAATTTGGCAGGCCGCGTCTGTCGTCCTGAACAAGTGCAATCCTGTATTCTCGTTCCATGGCTTCAAAAACAGGTCTGTCAGTTTCTTCGTCGTTTATAAACCAGGCAGAACGGAGCAGGTCACCGCCGTCATCACGGTTGGCGGCCGGCGCCAGCGATACGGTTTCGCTCTTGTAAACGACATTGGGTAGATCAAAGTCTGGTTCCGGCGCCGCATTGATGAAGAAAGAGGTCTCTTTTTCAGCATAATTGTTGGAGACTCCGGAGTTATCACGGATACGCAGCCGGAGGTTGTGTTCTCCGTAGCTGTCGGTTGGCAAGAGGGTGCTGAGGCCATCACCGATGACCTCGCCATTCAGATACCAGGTGTATCGGGATATGAAGCCGTCAGGATCGTGACTGCCTTCCGCCGAGAGCATGAATGGTTCGAACCGTGCCAGGGTATCCGGGGCGTTCCAGCTGATAACCGGCGGGGCATTGACCTGAATGTAGCGATCAACCACTGAGCGGTTGCAGTCGGTTTGGCTGTCGGTTTCAAAAGTAAGCCTTACCCGATAGCTGCCTGGGTTATCGACCCTTAGCGAGGTCTGCAATCCGGTGAGTTGCTGGACAGGAGTCTCATCGTCATCTTCATGGAATACCTCCCAGTTTACGGCACTCATGTTGTCGGTGTGCACCGTCCCCGATGCATCAAGTTCTACCCGCGTTCCGGGGCTAACAATATCCGGTATATCAAAAGCAGCAGTGGGTCCTTGCACCACATTTACCCTGGCAGTAGTCTGGCTCAGGTTGGGACAATTACCGGTACCCGATCCAGTAACTGTGAGAACCACTTCATAAATACCTGGGTCGGTGAAAAAGTGGGTTATTCTGGCACCCCTTGCATTGGAACCATCACCAAGTTCCCAGTCATAAGAAGCTATCTGCCCGAGCGGATCATAGCTGAGAGAGCCATTAAAGGTAACCGGAGAATTGGCACATACGGTAATCTCATCGGTATCAATCATGGCCACAGGCGACCCCTCTACAAGAACCGGGATGATGGCTACGGACGGATCCTGTGAGAAGCCGTCATCCAGTGTCAGCCTTACCTGATATATCCCGGGATCGGAGTATGAGTGGTGTGGATTGCTCTGGCGGGATTCGTTCCCATCGTCAAAATCCCAGTGCGTCACAAAAAGGTCGTCATCGGGGTCGAAAGAAAGTGCGCTGGTGAAAATGATGGATTGTCCTGTGCAGGCCATGATCAGTGAATCGACGACGGCAACAGGCGGCTGGTTGATGGTCACGCGGACCGGCATAGAGACCCGCGAGTTGTCCAGTCCAAGTCCGTCATCCACAATGAGACTGACCCAGTGCGAGCCGGCATCAGGCGCTGTCCACGTGACGGCGGGGTCAGTGCGCACGGTGCCGTCTGGCATTTCCCATGTGAATGAAAGCGGGTTGCCCTGTGGGTCGTAACTGGCGGAGGCATCCAGCTTAACTTTTTTGCTGCCGGACCGGATCTCGCTTTCCGTGACGATGATCGGCTCGTGATTCACGCGGATACGTCCCTGTTTTTCCACGGCAGAGTTGCTGAGGCCCTCTCCGTCGTCGGCACGCAGGGTGAATCGGCGGGTTCCCGGGTTGTCGAAGGTCCGCTCAACGGTTTCCCCCTCCAGGACCGTTCCATCCTCGAAGGTCCAGGTGAACTGCAGGTTTTCATTGTCGCGGTCCAGACTTTGGGCTGCAGAGAATTGCGTGGGCCTTCCCGGTTCGGTTATCACGGGATCGCTGGTCCAGCGGACTGTGGGTGCGTAGTTGACGCGAACCGTTGTAGTGGCAATGTCGTAGGCATTGTCAAAGCCGGAATCGTCCCGGACCCTCAGTGCGATTTTGTGGGTGCCGGGTTCATCAAGAGCGGTTTTCAACAGTGATCCGCTGCCGGCCGGCTGGTCATTTATGTACCAGTCGAAGGCCGTGATCTGCCCATCCTCGTCGAAACTTTCCGATCCGTCAAGTGTGAAGGTCTGGCCCGGCGCCACCAGTTCCGGAGCGGATATGATGGCTGCGGGGTTGGCGTTGATGCGCAGCTGATGTTCCGTGGTGGTGACGCTGTTTGCCAGACCGGTGCCGTCATCCACGGTAAGGGTAACCTGGTAGGTGCCGGGTGACTCGTATACATGTGACACCTCCATACCTTCGGCCGAATTGCCGTCACCGAAATCCCAAAGGTATTCCTGGATTCCCTGATCGACATCAAAACTTTCGGCACCGGAGAACAGGATTCGCGAACGGTTTACATGGTCCGGGGCGGTAATGCTGGCGACCGGCGGGTGGTTCACGAGCAGGGTTTGGGAAAGCGTCTGGACGGAGTTTCCGACCCCTTCGCCATCATCGACCTGCAAGGTAACCGTATACTCACCGGGTTCGCTGAAGTCGATTTCATTGACCGGACCACTGAGCTGACGTCCGTCCGATACATCCCAGCGGAATGTAAGCGGGTCGCCGTCGGGGTCAGTTGAAGCCCCGCCGTCAAGACGGACCGGCTGTCCGGTGGCCACGATTTCCGGCAGTTCAAAGCGTGGTACGGGTTCGGCATTAACCTTGTAGGAAACGGTTGTCGTATAGCGGGCATTTGCCGTACCTGTCTGGTCATCTACAGTGAGGATGGCCCGGAACTTGCCTGCTTCCTGGTGGCGGATGCGCACCGAACGGCCCTCTGTTTCGCCAATGATCCCCTCATCCTCCCAAATGAAGAGAAGCGGGTCGCCGTCGGCATCCTGAGCGTTTACGGCGTGCAGGCGCATTTCCGTATCACGTGCTATGACGGGTTCGAAGGATATTTCCGCATATGGCTGGGAGTTGACCCGCACCGATACGGTCTCTTCGGAGAAGGCGCATTCCGTGTTGGGACCGTTGCTGGTAACATTGAGCGTAACCTCATACTTTCCGGGCGTTTGTGAAGAGAAGGAGAACTGACTGCCGTCACCTCTGAGTTCGCCGTTGACGAGCCACTCGAATCTGATGTCATATCCTTCTGGATCGTAGGTATCTGATGCATCAAGGTCCATGGCTTCACCGGGCGCGAGATACGGTACGGCCCCGGTGACGTCAATACTCGGCGGACGATGTACGGGGATGCTGCCGGTGAGCAGTTGATACCTTGGGAAGAACCGGCCCGTGACGGGGACAGCCACCTCATAGGGGAAGTATCCGTATGAAGAGAAGGCATGGGTAAACCGACGGCCGGTGTGCCTTTCGTCTTCAACGAACCAGATGGCATTGTGGATATCGAGTCCGACGCCGCTGAAATTGAGTGATAGACCGCCTTCCTCGCAAGAGCTGCCCGGGTAAGAAGAGATACGGGGGGAGGGGACATCCTCACTGCTCAATAACTGGTAGTCATAGACAAAGGGCAGAATTTCGTCGGTTCCCTTTATGACCATGTTGTTGTAGTACTGATTGGCGCCGGTGGTCATGAACCCCCAGGCGTTTTGGATGTTGCGATATGAGGATTCCCATGCTGTCCACGGGCGTTCTGCCGTTGAGGTGTTCCCAAATGCATCGATATAGAAGACTTCGGTTTCTTCCTCGCCAAGGATGGTCACCTCTGAGGGTGGAAGCGTGTCAAAAAGCGGTTGAAGGAACACACGGTTGCTGAATGACGAGCCGACCAGGGAGAAGGAAAGATCAAGAGCGACAATCTGCCACTTCCCGGCATCGTCACCGCCGAGCCGCATTTTGAATGTGTTGACGTCGTCTCCTTCACTGGTTCGAACCCGCAGAATGTATCCCTGATCGTCCGGGATCTGCAAGATTTCCTCCCCAAGCTGGAAAATACTAACCCATCTGTTGTTGAATCGGGATTCATTGTGCAGGTTTTCGTAGGCAAGAATGTTGCCCACCTCACTGACAGGAACAATGCGTTGTTCCTCCTTGCGGTAAAGATCCGTGAATGGAATAAGTTCGTACGTGGTGCGGGTAGTACCACTAAAAACCAGATCGCCGTGACCACCGAGCGCTGCATCGAAAATTTCAAGCCGCACAGGCGTGGCCGTGGAGGTGCCTGCTGGGGGACGGATCCAGAAATCATACTGATGCAGGATATCCCCTGAGTCAACAAAGGCATCCCTGCCGGAGATGGAGAGATAGATTTCCTGTGCAAAAGCATGCATCGGAAGGAGCATAAGTGTCAGAATGACAGCTGCCAGTCGTAGATGGTTGCAATCCGTAGAGATCATCTTGTGACGTTACAGGTTATGGGTATTTACAGTGGTTTTGTTCTGCTGCAGAGCAGGCGGATCTGTTATGTGGTGCGGCCGATATTCCAGCCGTAGCGAGTTGTGCCGTATTACTCAATCCGGAAAGTTCGCTCAGCAATTATTTTTTTGTTATGCCGGAAACGCAAGGCGATAGTGAGTTCGGAGTCAGGTTCAGGATTCACGCTCATTGCCCAGTCACCGTTCACACCACAGGGCACCACTTTTTCTTCATCACCCAATCGTGCAACCACCTCAAGTGGAGGGTAGGCCCGCCCTGACAGGAGTAAGTCATCTGCAAAAGCAATGCGGCCGTTTTCGGCGAAGGATGACCAGTTGATGTCGAATAGTTTCTCTTCCGAAAACCTGGTCACAAAACGATCTTGTCTGGTGACGGTTCCGGCAGGGTTCGCTGACATCATTCTCAAAGTGTTTCGGCCCGGCTCTAGGCGCTGGGTCAGTTGAAAATCACCGGCATCGGAGACGGGTATCGTGCTTCCGTTAACGAGCAGAGTGCTGCCGGGTTCGGTGACGCCAGTAATCGTAATTTCTGGTTCAGAGGTATATATTTCGGTGGGATCTCCATCCACCAGGAAGAGGTAAGGAGGAAGTGTGCCGGTACTTCGCAGGATCCGGTATGTCTGACTTTCGGTTCCGCGCAGGTCATTTTGGTCAAAGGCGCGTATGCGGAGATGTGAGATGCCTGTTGGAATGTCTGATAGACTGGCACTATTATCTAATGTTTGTATGCTTCGCACCCACCCATCGAAGGAAGGGGAATCAGAAATGTCTACTTCGTATCTGACTGCTCCGTCAACGCCAGCCCATGCCAGGGTCATACGATCTCGTATGATGACCGAGTCAGCAGCGGCCCAGCGGAGGCGAGGTGCGGGAAGCAAAGGCACGGGTTGCGAGGGGGAGCGACCCCGTTCCACTATGGTTCCTTCATTGCGACCGAGACTAATAACCTCATTTTCTGCAGTTACCGTAGTGAAGCCGCTGTAATTGGCCATGATAACGCGATCGTCGTCGGTTTTCTCTGCCCAAAAGTTTGAGGATCTGACCAGCATTGTTGCCGTACCGGCGCTGATTTCGTAGTTAGATCTTTGGATACCGTCAGCCGAAAGCCGTGCCAGAAGGCCGCCCTGGGATATGTTGATCTCAACGTCTGAAGTGTTGGTGAGTCGGTCCAGGCGCGAGCTGCGAATGATTGCGGTGGTATTGCTTGACAGGGAGACTTCTGATCCATCCACGAAGGCAATTTTGCCTGTTGATTCAGAGTTAGTGCGTACGCCGTCAGCTTCCCGGAAGAGGCTGCCGATGGCGGCTCCAAGCCACTGGCCAATAAGACCTCTGCGCAACTCCACAGTACCCTGCTTTTCAGACAGACGTGCCTCCACATCCACAATTCTGTTCTGATCAAGGGCATTCGATACGTCTTCAAGAGAGCGCCGGTATTCCGATATGATGCGTATCGACCCGTCGATGTCTCCCCTGTCCACTTTCCAGCGGAACGCCTGCAGGAGTGAGTCGGAACGGGCCACTTCTCTTGCTGCAAACACACCGGCGCCGTTCTTGATCAATTTGGAGTAATGATCGCGGCCTGCTTCAAATTTACGCCAGTTTTCGTGGAAGTGAGATATTTTTGCCCGCGAATCGGCGTCAAGGACAAAAGTGTTTTCTCCGCTGCGATATTCCGCCACCTGAAATACGATAGGCCAGTTGCTTTCAGATCCGGCAAGTTCCAATGAAACCCGCGAAAGTTCCGGTGGTTTGAATATAAGCGAATCCGATTCGGAAAAGCTGCTTCCGGAATGGAGCGCCAACAATGCGATCAGGAGACTTGTAATCATGGCTGGGTATTGGTGTTTTCTCCGTTTTCCGGAAGAGAAATTCGGAACCGGGTTCCGATTTCAGGGTTTGACTCAACCGAAATGGTACCGTTATGCCTGGTGACGATCTCCTTTACATGAGAGAGCCCAAGCCCGTTGCCATTGATACTCCGATGGGCTTTGGCCCGGTAAAATTTGCGGAAGATTTTGTCACGTTCCCCTTCCGGGATTCCGTACCCGTGATCAGTAATTTCCAATATACTGTAACCATCGGAAGATTTCAGTTCAATTTCAATAGTACGGCCGTCATCCCCGTATTTAATCGCATTGGATACAAGGTTGCGGACCATATCCTCCATCAGGTCTTCGGCGGCAGTGATAATTGGAGTGTCATCTATCTTGTAATCGATAGTGATGTTTTTCTCTTCGCAGACCCGCTTGAAAGACTTGACCACTTTGGCGATAACAGGGTATAGGTGGATGGGCTCTTTTTTAAGCACAAGAGATCCGGATTCAAGCCGTGTAATGTCGAGGAAGCGGGATATTAGTCCGGAGAGCGTATGAAGGCTTTCGCTCATCACCTCATAGTACTCTTTTCGCTGGCTTTCTGGTAGTTCATTGTCGACCATGAGCAACTCGGTAAGTCCGAGGCAACCAAAAACGGGATTCTGAAGTTCGTGGATAATTGTGTGAATCATCTCGGTGCGCATCTGCTCCATTTCACGGTCTTTGGTGACGTCGTTCATGAGCATCATGCCTCCGATGAACCTGCTGTCAACCCCTTGCAAATTTATCAGGTGGGCATTAATGAAGAACCGGTGGCCGTCTCCCGTATTGATTTGAAGTTCCCGGTAGCGGGTGTCAATCACATATCCGCTGATTTTCTCTGTGGAATTGGATTCCATGTTAAGTGAAACACCTTTGAGACCAAAGAAGTCGCCAATGGCAAGCGGCTGACCGGCAGGGGAGATCTGGTCGAAAAGGCTGGTGAGACTTTTGTTGACAAAGGTGAAACGGTCATTTTCGTCATATATGGCCACCATTTCCACAGCATAGGTCATCAGCAAACGGTTACGCTGTTCCTGCAGTATGATCTTGTCAACATTGATACGCTGATAGTGCGCCAGTTTTTTGCGGATCTCCTCCATCTTGTCAGTAATACCAGCGAGCTCCGGGAGGGGGGAATCGCGGAAAAAGCGGCTGAAGTCGTAGTTGGCGAACGGCTCAACATCCTCGATGAATTGTTCAACCGGCTGGCGTACCCTGTTGGCAAGGACAAACCCGCCAAATGCCAGCAACAGAAAGGCAATTACGAGCAACCCCAGATTCTGTATGAAAATCTGGTTTACCGGATTCTTTACAAGTTCAAGATCGGTGTAGGTTGCGTGAACAACGGGCAGAGACCGGATCGGACTTGTTACAAGAAGGTGATCAACGCCATCAATCCTCTGCTCACTGACGGATGTAATTTGCTGGAACAGGACATTGGGAAGGTTTCGGTTCTCCGTCCCGATAACCGATCCGTCGACAAACCAAATGGCCGAGAAGGAACCATCTCCAAGAACATTTTGGAGCAGAATTTCCTGTAAAGTGTTGGACTGGAACTGAGCCGTGATAAGGTATGGCTGTCCTGCAATCTCGAATTCAGCCAGCAGGTAAAACTGTTGGATGGATGGCAGCCATGTGACACTTATACCATCAAGATCGGGAACCGGGTAGGATATTTCCCGAATGATGTCTGAGGGCGGGAAGTCACTGGCGTTGGCCGTGCGGATCTCGAAATATTCCCCACTGCGCAGCTCGGTAATATGGATTGCAGAGAGATCCGGGAACAGGCGTATATGATTCTGGACCATGGGCTCCACATTATGGGGGTTTTCCCGAATCTGATCGCGCAGCTCCTGAATGGCAAGGAACCAGTATCCCGTGAAGTTTTCCGCTTCACGTATACGCTGCTGCTGGTACTCCGAGATAAGCGTAACGCGTTCCTCAATAATAGCGTCTTCATAAACAGGCCGGATATACAGCCATATTATAGATGATGCGCCAATGAGTACAACAACCAGGTACAATAATAGTCGGCTTTGTATCGACAATATAAGCAGTGACTAATGGTGGATACGGTGTAGATTATTCAATTAAAATAATGTTTTTGCAAATAAAAGCGTAAGCTAATTGCAAAAACGGGTCATGTCCACATGATTGTGATGAGTGATGCCGTTTTTTCATCTCCGTTAATCTGATGCCGGGTAGTAATGCCGTTATCGTTCCTCGCCATCTCCGCCACGCAAGAGACTGGTTCTCCGTAGGTGAGCTCCTTGCGGTAATCAACCATAACCCGCTGCACTGTGTGATTTTCAGTAAAGTCAACGGGGAGGGTGTCAATAGCCCACTCCACAAAACGGATGTTGTTGACGTGCCGGTTGGTGTCGATGTCGGCAGGACGGATCTGGTACGACACCACCATTTCATCAGTCTTTGGCGGGACTGGCGCTTCTATGGCAAGCGGTGCCTTCTGGTCGCGGGTCAGGCCATAGGCGTGAACCACTTCATCCGTCACCGGTATCGGCTTTTTTCGCATTGTATCCACAAAAACCCAGAGCGTATGCGCCTTTGCAAGCAACTCCCCATCTTCGCTCCGAACTTCCAACTTTCGGAATCCGAAATAGCTTCTGAAGGATGTGGGTACCGTAGTGATGGTGATCTGCTGGTTGAATACGGGATATGAGAATATCTCGACGTCCCATTTTGCCAGCACCCATGCTACACCTTTTTCTTGGTAGTAATCCAGACCTACGCCGCAGAATTCACTGTGGCGGATGGCCATGTCCTCAAGGAACTGCAGAAGTGCTGTGACGCGCAGTTTCCTGTCTCTGTCAATGAGAAAGTAGGGGATGTCGTATGTGCGTGACCAGGCCATTTTTTTTGCATGGAATATAGGGTTTGAGCGGCAAAAAACCCATTCATGCGGCATATTTCCATGGCGGGTGGATGCGTATCTGAACCGGAGGTGCCTGTTTTGTGGAGACAGAGGGATATGATGCCTGAGATCACCACTCGAAAATGATTCCGATGGTGGGAAGCACCTCACCGGACAAGTTGTCAAGCAGGTAGGTCTGGTAATATTGGCGGTCGGGAAGGAATGCGGGGTTATGGTCGGGTCCGGCCGGAATGGGACGGCCCTGTTCATCACGCCGCACATTCAAAAAGGGCTGCAGCTCGGCCTGGAAGGCATAGACATTCTGCACATCCAGATAGACGGCAATATTGAAACGGTTGAAAAAGAATCGTTTGTCGACCCGGACATCCAGCTGATGGAAGGTGCTCAGGCGTTCTTCGCCAAGACGGGAGAAGTCGGGCAGGCCCTGGCTTTCCACGTTCCATACTTCCTGACGCGAGGATCGTTCGACGTCGTACGGCGTAAACGGGGTTGGCCCCAGAAGCTGCCAGCGGAAGCCGACATCCCACCCGCCGCGGAACTGCCGGCCGGCTGTGACGGAGATCAGGTGGCGGTTGTCCCATGCCGAGGGGGAGTAGTTTCCGGCCAGATCCTGGAACTCGCTCCAGAACAGCGTATATGCAAGGATGCCGTAGAAGTTGCGGTCGAGTTTCTGCTGGGCGAGGAACTCGACGCCATAGGTGCGTCCGCGCGATGTAGAGGTGGCGGCCTCGTTTCCGATTACGCCAAAATCGCTGCCCAGGTTGGCAAGGGAGATGCCTTTTTCTGTCAGGAACGGGTAGTTGCGGTACTGCTTGAGAAATCCTTCGACGGAGAAGACCGTGCTTTCGCGCGCCTGATATTCAAAACCGGCTACGTAATGGTTGGCGCGCATGTAGGTGACATCGTTGTCGCGGTTGACAAGCCGGCCGTCATTGTCGCGATATCCCAGCAGGGTGTAGGGCGGCAGCTGGTAGTAGATACCGGTATTGGCATTGAAGCTGAGCCGGCTCGTGAGGTACCAGGCAAGTGAAATACGCGGAGAAAACTGATCCAGAAGGTTGTTTGTGGCTGATGAGAAATCGGTGGCATCCATCCGGAACCCGGCAGACAGGGAAAGTCGCCTACTGAAGAAGTCTGAACTCGCCTGGGCAAAAAGCCCCCACTTGTGGAGCCCGAGCCTCGAATCAAAATCGATCACCGTGATCTCATCGGAGCCCGGTATGGAGGTCAGGTTGAAGGAGTCGG
>SLNO01000109.1 GCA_007132975.1 Balneolales bacterium | reverse complement strand
GATGCGGACCCCGCCCTGCGCCACGGCCAATCTCACACCTCGCTGCACCCTCGCCCGGATGCCCGCATCCGCACATCACCGCTTCTCATCCACATACCGGTTATAGCTGGTGTACGCATGCTTGTAGTACGAAGCGGCCTTGTAGTCGCCGGCGCTGCGGTAGTCGAAGGCCATCATCACCGTGCCGATGATATTGGCCCGGATGCTCTGCAAATTCTCTATCGTCTGGTCAAGGTCGGCTTCGCGCGTCATGTTGAACCTCGCCACCAGGATGATCCCATCCACCTGCGCCAGCAGCGGCGCCGCATCGGTGATGATGCCGTAGGGAGCCGTATCCACCAGCACATAATCGTACTTGCCGCGCAGCGTGTCGATAAGCTCGCCAAGTTTGCGGCTGCGCGATAGTCCGCTCGGGTTATCGGTTCGCTTCCCGGCGGTGATCACATCCACCCCGTCCACCACCGTGCCCTGGATCACCTGCTCCAGCGGCTGCTCGCCGAACAGGTAGTCGGTGACCCCGGGGGCGCTTTCGAGCCCGAACCCGCGGTGGATCTGCGGACGCCGGAAGTCGCAGTCGACGATCACCACCCGCCGGCCCGACTCGGCCAGCGTCACCGCCAGGTTCGACATCACCGTGGTCTTGCCCTCGGATTTGTTGGCGCTGGAGATGCAGATCACGCGGTACGGATGATCGGGCTGCGAGTAGATGAGGTTGCTCTGCAGGCGCCGGTAGGACTCGCTGGCGGGCGAAATCGGGTCCAGAAGCGCCACAAGATTGGTGGATACGGCCCGTCCGTCCACATCGACCTGCTCCTTGCCCTGGTACTGCTTGCGGACCTGCGCGCGCGTGTCGGGGATCACTGCCATAAGCGGGTAACCCGTCTCCTTGAGCCGGCTGACGCTGTTGAGCTGTGTGGCGGTGAGCTGCCGGATGAACACGTAGCCCACCCCGGCCATGCCTCCCAGCACAAACCCTACCAGCAGCAGCAGTTTCGTGCGCGGGCTCACCGGCTGCCATGGCAGGATCGAGTAGTCGACCACGCGTCCGGAGCCCATCTGCGTCTGCTCCCAGACGGCCAGCTCGGACGATTGCATGGAGATGGTCAGGTAGAGCTGCTCGTTCACCTTCATGTTGCGCTGCAGGCGGGCCAGCTCCACCATGTTATCGGGGATGCGCGCGAAGAACCGCTCCTCGGCGGCGATGCGCTCGTCGAGGACATCGGCCTGGGCCTGGAGCTGCTGCTGCTCGATGCGCAGTTTCATGAGCTCCTGTCGCAGATCGGCCAGCCGGGTGGTGATGCCGCCGCCCTGGTTGTCGAGGAACCCGAGGAAACGGTCGTCCTGCTGCACAAGCTCGTTGGTGATGCGCCGGATCTCGTTGCGGATCTCGGCGGCCTCGTCGCGCAGACGGTTGTAGGAGGGCTCGAGCTGCGGGTTTTCGCGGAGCTGCGGGTTGCGCGAAACCATCAGCATCTTCTCGGTCTCAACCTCGGCCAGCTGGAACTGGAAACGGTTGAGCCGCTGTGAGAGTCCGGCCGCGAACTGATCGGCCAGGCCCGGACGGATCTCCTCCAGCTCGGCCTCATAGCTCTCGAGCGCCGAGTTGACCGCCACGCGCTTGACCTCCACCGATTTGCGCTCGGCTTCCAGTTCGGCCATGGTGTTGACCAGCCGGGTGGATTGGGCATCGAGCTGGATCAGCCCCTCGCGGTTCATGAAATCGCGGAGGCGCTCCTCGCTCTGCACCAGCTGGCGGCGGAGCTGCTCCTCTTCGCGATCCAGGAAGGTGATGGCCGACCGGGCCTGCCGGCGGTTCTGCCGGGTCGAAAAATCGTAGTACTGGTCGAGGATCTGGTTGACGACGAACTGCGCCTCCAGCGGGGACGGACTGTGATAGATCACCTGCACCACGTCCGATTCGCGGTCTTTGAGGTCGGCGGCCATGTTGTAGCGGATGCGGTAGACGACGGTGGCGCGGTCGACGATGGTCGAGTCCTCCGGATACTCGTACCAGAGCACCGGCCAGATGCGTCCGTCGGGTTTGCGCGGACGCGCCAGGAGCGTGTCGGCGATCTCGCCGATGAAGTTACGCGAACGGATGACCTCGAGCTCGTTCTGCACGCGGCTGGTCTGCCCGATGCCGAAGCTGGTGGTCAGGAGCGTGCTCAGATCGCTGCCCGCCATGGAATAGCGTCCGCGGTCCTCGGCGATGATCATGCTGCCCTCACCGCGGAAGATCGGCACCTGCATCTGCGCGTAGAACCAGGCGCCGGCGGTACCCAGGACCAGGAACAGCAGCAGTGCCCATTTGTGCCGGAAAAGGGTTGCGGCGAGCTTGCGCAGGTCGATTTCGTCGCCGTGGTCGGATGCGCCCGGGGCGTTGCCCGAGGCCGGGCCAGGGCCGTTGCCAAAGCCTGGGCCATTGCCAAAGCCTGAGCCAGGGCCGTTGCCGGGGCCACCTGGACCGCCGGAGTTGCCGGATCCTAAGCCGGGGCCGTTGCCGGGGCCGCCTGGGCCGTCGGAGTTGCCGGGGCCACCCAGACCGTTGCCTGAACCTGATCCCGGAGTGCCGGGATTATTGCCTGGCTTGTCGGGATGCCGGGGTGATTGCGAACTCATAAATGATATCCATTATGATGTGAAACAGAAAGATAAGGCTCTTTTCAGAAAAAGTTGTGCGTCTTGCGCGTTCTTTTGGCTGCATCGCGCGGGCTGGCTTCCTCCAGCTCCGGGCTGGCACCATCCACCGGCGAACGTACTTCCTCCACCGGCGGCTTGCCATCCTCCTCCATCGGCTGACCTGCACCATCCACCGGCGAACGTACTTCCTCCACCGGCGGCTTGCCATCCTCCTCAACCGACTGACCGGCTCCATCCACTTGCGAACTGACCTCCTCAATCGGCATACTGGCCAACTCCTCAGGCGAACCGACATCCACCAGCTCCGATTTCACCTCCTCGATGGTGTCGGTCTCCCACCGGATGTCCCGGGCCCAGTGATCGTCGCCATCCCAGCGCGGGTCGCGATAGCGCTCAAGCAGCTCATCGGCGGCTCCCTCATCCTCCAGAAGCACGAGCACGTCATCCAGCCGCAAGGTGCGGCGCAGCTCCAGGAACTGCTTTTTGGAGAAGAGGAACGGGCGGATGCACCTTCCGCTGGCCAGTTCGGCCTGCGCGATGAAACCGTCCAGCTCCGGGCGTCCGTCGCGGCCCACGATCATCAGCTCGATGGTGCCGGAATCGCGTCCGCGCGCGTAGGCGCCGATGGCCAGGACCAGCAGCACATCCTCCCTGCCGGAAAGCAGCTCGCGAACCTGGTCCAGCCCCATCGATTTGTGGACGATGTTGCGCAGTTCGGGATAGAGCGGATGGCGCGGATTGGCGCGGTAGTAGCGCCGGCGGCCGATGTCGCGGCTGGCAAGGAGCCCGGCGTCGGCAAGCCGGAGGAGTTCGGTGCGCACCGAGTTGGTCGATTCACAGAATTCCTCGGCAAACCCGCGCAGATATCCCGTATTGCGGACATTCGAGAAGAATGTCAGCAGCAGGAGGTTGCGGGTGCGCGATGTGATGAGTGAGCCGATCATTTGGAGGGGTGGATGGGCGGATGGATGAGCGGACGGGTCG
>SLNO01000111.1 GCA_007132975.1 Balneolales bacterium | reverse complement strand
TGCCCGTGCCCATGGTGACCGAGGTGCACATCGAGGGGTTGGAGAACATGATCTCAGAGGAGGATCTGGCCGAGGCGCGTGAGGCGATGCGCCAGATGGAGGCGCAGCTTGAGCAGATGCCCGAGGCGCAGCGCGATATGATCCGCCGGCAGATCCAGCCGCAGATGGAACGCCTGGAACAGATGCTGCAGAGCGGGGATATGGGCAGGGCGCGCATCGAGGTGGTGGATGTGAAGGTGAATTGATTTTCACATTGACGGATGCCATCGGCTGATGGCCGCATCCAACATCCCCCCCAACCGCCACCGTGCAGCCCTTGCAACCGGACATTGCCCAGGCGTGTGAGGCAATGCGGCTGACGGAGGCGCGGCTGTTACTGATCATCTCTGATGACGATTATGGCCCTGGGCTGGTGTGCGGAGAAATAGCCGTATCCACCCGCAACATTACCGGGCAGGTTGATGGGTTCGTTGGCCAATGATGCCACGATGCCGCCGAAGCGCCTGCGGGCATCCAGAAAGCGGAAATAGCCTTCCTCGATATGCGAAAGCACCGCCACAACGGTATCGCCCGACAGGCCGGCGTCCCAGGTGACCTCGCGGCGGATCACCCCGTTTTGTGCCGTGAGATCGGTGAAGACGGAGCTGTGCAGTACCAGATTGTCCTGCGGGAAAAAGAGCGAATCAGGCTGCTCAAGCAGGGACGCCGAGGTGGCGTTATAGACCTGAAGCTGGAAAAACTGGTCGAAGGGCAGGTCCTGGAAGCGGATTTTGAGGCGCTTGAAGGTGAAATCACCGGCCTCATGGAGATCCATGCCGGCGGAATCAATGGCAACGGGTTCCATGAGCCTCGTGGTGGCAGTGACCGACTGGCCTTTGAGCGAATCGAACAGTGAGATGTGCAGGCTGCCCCCGGGAGTGAGAAAATCCGCATCCCCCAGATAGAAACCGGGCAGGCCGAACTGGCGCATCTCCAGGCTGTCGCGGCCGCTTCGCAGAGTTGCGCGCCCTCTGTTTACCATGATGGCATCGACGAAATCCTGCTCCAGATCGTCCAGCGACTCGGCTGACAGCGCCGAGAAGCTGCGGGTTGCCGCCACCAGGATGGTGTTATCGCCCAGCATCAGACTGGAGAGCACGAGTTTCTCTTCGGCGGGCTCCACGTCCATGGGCAGCTCGAAAAGCTCGCAAGAGGTGAGCATCAGGAGCAGCAATGGGGGGAGAAAAAGATATTTCATGTGTTTAAAATGTTGGATTTATAAGGTCACATAGAATGCCCATGACGTTTTAATCATACTCCTGTGTGACCGGGAGATGCCCGGTCATGGACATAGCGCTTCGCGACCTTCGGTTCATCTGTTTAAATCAATTTAAATTCATGTGGACAGAATGAACTCACATGGCAGTATTTGATCATTCCCCTGTGTGTCAACCAGAGGCTGCCATGTTCGTAGCGCTTCGCGACCTTCGGTTCATGTGTTTAAAATTTTTTGATTTATAAGGTTACATAGAAAGTCCATGACATTGTTAATCATGCTTCTGTGTGTCCGGGTGATGCCCGGTCATGGACATTTCATGGGTAGGACAGGTTGAAGTTGTAGGAAATGGACGGGAGGAATCCGAACAGTCCCGTCTGGACGTATTCAAGTGATTTGCCGTTTGATGTGATGGAAACCCGGTAGGGTGAGGCCCGGTTGTAGAAGTTGTACATGCTGAAATGCCATTCGCCCTGACCGAATCGGCGCTCGGGCCTGCGGAGGATGAAATTGACATCCAGGCGGTGAGTTGAGGCCATCTGTTCGGCGTTTCTGTCGCTGTAAACAGGCAGCAAATCGATGCCGGTGAGGGATGGGTTGGGCATGAGGAACTGGCCTGTCTGAGCGGTGATGCGCGAACCGGACATGTAGACCCAGGTAAAGGAAAAGCTCAGCAGAGGGGTCAGGTCCATCATGCCGACCAGCGAGATCGAGTGGCGCCGGTCGTACTTGTCGGGATAGGAGACGCCACTGTTGAGTCCGTCGAAGTGCCTTCTTGTCCTCGACAGGGTGTACGATCCCCAGCCGGTAAACCTGCCCGTATGTTTGCGCAGCATGAATTCGGCACCGGTTGAGCGGCCGTCGCCCGGGAGCAGTTCCTCCTCAAAACGGTCATTGAGTATCAGGTTTGCCCCTTCCTTGTATTCGATAAGGTTGTACATCCGCTTTACGTACAATTCGGTCGAAAAGGTGAGGCCGCGGTCAGGGATGGCCCCGAAGTATCCGATGGCGAGCTGTCTGGCTGATTGCGGCTCCACCCCCCTGGTCACCGGGTACCATAAATCGGTCGGCAGCGCGATCGCCGAGGACGATACCCTGTGCATGTACTGCCTCATGACACTGTAGCCCAGCTTGAAGGAGTGGTTTTCCAGCGGAAGGAATCTCATGGAGAAGCGCGGTTCGGGTCCGTGGTAGAAGACGCCTGTGGCCGCGCCGCTGTACCGGAGGCCGTATTCGACCCGCCAGGTGCGGGATATTTGCCAGTCGTGGGAGGCGTAAATCGCTCCTTCGGTACTGATGAGCCTTTGGCCTTCCGAGGATTCTATGAGCTCTGAAATGTCCCCCGATGTGCTGATGACGTTGGGCCGGAACAGGTGCGTGACAAAACCGGCGCCGAACTGCACCTGATGTCCCGGGGCGGGGAAGTAGTCCCAGTCTGCCTTCAGGCCGTAATCCTGGATCCTGGAGTTGAGGAACACCGAATTGTCGGAAAACCGGCCGTTGACATCGTAGTCGAATGCCGTCTGGTGCGCGGTGACGTTCGAGAACATGCGGCCGCTTCTGTAGACATGGTTCCAGCGGACGGTGGTGATCACGTTGCCCAGACCGAATCCGAATCCCAGATCGTCCCAATCCTCATCATTGTCGCCGTTGGACCCGTTTTGTGTGTCCTGAGTGTTGTTTTGCTCCTCTGTGAACGCCAGGATGTCCCTTCCCAGGTAGGCCGATACGTAGAAGCGGTTCCGGTTGGAGAGGTTGTAGTTGACTTTGGCGTTGAGATCGTAAAAGTAGTATGGTAGGTCTGCGCCGGCCAGTTTCAGGACCTGGTCAATATAGGTTCGGCGTCCCGCAGCCATGAAGCGCATCTTGCCGGGTATGATGGGGCCGTCCAGCGTGATGCGGGAGGTGAGGAGCCCGATCCCGCCGGTGGCGTTGAATTGTTCCATGCTGCCGTCTTTCATGCGGATATCCGTCACGGAGGAGAGGCGTCCGCCCTGCCGGGCCGGGAACGATCCTTTGGTCATCTGGACATCCTTGATGGCGTCGGTGTTGAAGACGGAGAAGAACCCGAAGAGGTGTCCCGTGTTGTAGACGACGGCATCATCCAGCAGTACCATATTCTGGTCATCGGCCCCGCCGCGCACGAACATGCCTGTGGTGCCTTCGTTGCCTCTGGTGACACCGGGCATAAGCTGCATGACCTTCAGGAGGTCGGCCTCACCGGCAAAAGCCGGTATGGTGGTCACTTCATCCGGTTTCAGGGCAACCACGCCCATCCTCACGGATTCCACGGACTCTGACAGGGTGTAGCGGCCGGCTGTAATGGTGAGTCCGTCCAGCACGGCGGCCTGCTCTTCCATAAAGACTTCGAGGGACGGGCTATCGCGCAGAT
>SLNO01000062.1 GCA_007132975.1 Balneolales bacterium | reverse complement strand
TATATTGTCCTTTTTTTATTAAAATATATGTTATATTTGAATGCGATGTAGCTCCACCAATCACGTTAAAAGTCAAATAGTCATGATCGAAAAAAAATTTACCCCCAAGAAAACCATTTGCAAAGTAACATTCCGGGTACCCGAAGAGTGGGCCGAAAGGGAAGTGGCCGTAGTTGGCGACTTTAACGAGTGGGACACCGAGGCTAACAAGCTGGAACAAAAGAATGGTTCATGGGAAACCACACTCCGTCTTGCGCCGCAGACAGAATATCGTTTCCGGTATCTGCTTGATGGCGAACGCTGGGCCAACGATGATTCCGCCGACGGTTATGCAACAAACCCGTACGGCACGGAGGACTCACTGCTGATCATCGGCAGTTGATCCTTGCCGTAGAGTAGGACGAAACGGTCATCCGTGTATTGCTGTGATTCGGTTGCACAGCAAAGCATGGCTGGCCGTTTTTTTTTGCGCCGCATCCACGAAAAAACACCATTTTTTTGTATCATCAGGAAAATAAACCGGAACGCATCCTGCTGCATTGTTTGATATTTCCACCTTCTACCGCCTGCTTCAGACCAACTGGCTGGGCAGAAGATTCTGGTACTTCCGAAAACTGGACTCCACCAACCGGTATCTGCACGACATGCCGGAGGAACGGCTTTCCCATGGACTGGTATGCCTGGCTGACAGCCAGATAAAAGGCAAGGGCCAGTTCGGACGCACATGGTATTCCAGTCCGGAAGAAAACCTGACCTTCACCATCGTTTTACGTCCCGAAACCAACATCCGTTTGCAGCTCATTTCCCTGGCCGTAATGCTGGCACTCAGGGAAACCATCTCCGCCACCACCGGATGTGAAAGCGAGATCAAATGGCCAAACGACCTGCTGGTATCAGAAAAAAAAGTAGCTGGCCTGCTCACCGAATCCCGTTACAACGGCCAGAATCTTGACAGGATGCTCCTGGGAACCGGAATCAACGTCAATCAGCAGACTTTTTCCCCGGAATTGAAAGACACGGCCACATCCATAAGGAACCATACCGGCGGTCAGCCCATTGACCGCGCCCTGCTCCTTGCCGTACTACTGAACCGCCTGGAGCCGCTCCTTCCCGGGGCCGAAACAGGTGATATTGAGCTCATTCGCAACATCAACAGGAGCATCCGGGGCTACGGCAAGTGGGTTTCCCTGCTTGTGGACGGGAAAAGGGAAGACACGCCGGTGAAAATCCTGGGCGTTAACGAATACGGGTACCTGATGGTGCTAACCGCTAACGATGATGTCAAAACGTTCACGCATGAACAGGTCCGGATCGAAACAAGGCCTGACTGAACTAGTTGCGGCCGAAATAAAAAAAAGCGGTCTGCCGGTGGAAACACAGCCTGTGGCCGCCGCAGTGAGCGGCGGGGTGGACTCCATGGTGCTGCTCTGGCTCCTGGCCGGCGCACTGAAACTGCGGACCATTGCCATCCACATCAATTACGGTAAGCGTGGTGAGGAGTCCGATGCTGATGAAGAACTGGTCCGGGATTTCTGCCGGGAATTGCAGACAGCCTGCGTGGTGCACCGCGCCCCGGCCGGTGGCGCATGGATTGAAACAGAGGCGAGGCATCTGGCCAGGAAAAAGGGTGGGGAAATGGCCGGGAAACAGTCCGGCAACTTTCAGGAACAAGCCCGGGATCTGCGTCGCAGCCTGCTGCTTGCCGCAATGGAAGAGCATGGGGCATGCGCCATTTTCCTTGCACACCACCGCGATGACCAGACCGAGACTGTCATCCAGAAAATCCTGCGTGGAGCTGCACCGGAAAAATGGACCGGCATGCGGAAATCCGACCCTCCCTGGCACCGACCTCTGCTGGATGTGTCGAAGCTGGAATTGCTCGATTTTGCCGGTAAGCATGCCATCCCGTTCCGTACCGATGCAAGCAACCTTGAGTCCGGATATACGCGCAACATACT
This sequence comes from Balneolales bacterium, assembly GCA_007132975.1. Classification (GTDB taxonomy): domain Bacteria; phylum Bacteroidota; class Rhodothermia; order Balneolales; family Natronogracilivirgulaceae; genus SKNL01. The sequence goes on along the minus strand of SLNO01000062.1, from coordinate 1,695 downwards.
CCGGAACGACGTATTCCCCATCCTTGACACAGCATTTCCCGAATGGCGCCGTAATATCGAGCGTGCCAGCCAGGCAGGTCAGCGCCACCAGGAACTGCTTGATTATCTGACCGGACAGCTACTGGCCAGGCATCCGGCTTCCGGACCCGAACCTGGACCCGGACCAGGTCCCGCATCAGGAACCAAACCCGGTCCCGAACCCGAGTCCAATCCCTTATCCGTGACCAAACAGCCTGCCGCCCTGGACCGCATGGCATGGATCGCCCTTCCATCCGGATTGCGCCCAACCATAGCGCGGAACTGGATAGCCGGACAGACCGGATATTCCGGTTGGAGTGAAGGGGAGGTGCAGCGCCTTGCCGAGCTGGAACAACTGCCAACCGGCAGGCAGATCACGCTGGCACCGGGGCTATCGGTAATGCGCGACCGCAACCGGTTCGTCATAAACACAGATGAGGACGAAGATGTCCGCCAGCTCCTGGATATCACGGATCTCGGCCACCGCGATATCAGCGTGGCTGACATCACTATTTCACTGGACCGTTACCGGCCGGAGCGGCAGGGCCACGCCTTGCAGCTGCGTCTTGAGGCGCTGCCGGAAAAACTGATGCTGCGCAGCTGGCATGCCGGTGATCGTATCCGCCCGATGGGAATGGAGGGCTCGCAGCTCATTTCAGATCTCCTCACCAACAAAAAGGTATCCGCAGCACAAAAAAAATCTGCTTTGGTACTCGTTTCTTTTGATGGAAATGTTCATGCCGTTATATTTCCACATCGCCTGGACATTGGTGAAATAGGAACTATTGCGGAACACACCCGGTGTCAAACGGATGGGCAGCCTGTATTACTAATCAAAAAACCGGATCATCATTCATGACTTTCTACGAACCTGAAACCGTAGTATGCAACGGAGCACTTTTCCGACTGTACATCTCCAAAGAGCAGCTTGACAAGCGTATTGAAGAACTTGCGGAGCAGATCAACCGCGATTATGAGGACAAGAAACCCATTTTCATCGGAATCCTGAATGGTGCGTTCATCTTTCTTGCCGACCTGATGCGGCACGTCACCATTCCCTGCGAGGTCGACTTCTTCAAATTGAGCAGCTATGGTGACGAGAAAGTCTCATCAGGCCATGTCACGGAACTCAAGGACCTGGATGCCGACGTTGAGGGCCGGCATATCATCCTGATCGAGGATATTGTGGATACCGGTCTCTCCATGCGCTACATGGTCGGTCGTATCAAGGCGAAAAAACCCGCGTCGGTCTCCGTTGTTACACTGCTGCACAAACCGGATGCCACCAAGCACTATGTGAATGTCGATTACGTCGGGTTTCAGATCCCAACGCTGTTTGTGCTCGGGTACGGCATGGACTATGCCCAGGAAGGCAGAAATCTCGCCCAGATCTATGTGATTGACGAGGAGCCGCAGGACAGCAAGTCACCTGTCATACCCGATGCCGCAGAAAAATAACCGCATTCATTCCGGCATTGAATTGCGATAAAAAATGGGCTATATTTGTGTTCTTGAATTTTGTGGATATGGTTGGCGGCCAAACCCGCGTTTTGCCCGTTGTACCATCCATGAATTTGGAGAGATGGCTGAGTGGTCGAAAGCGGCACCCTGCTAAGGTGTTGAGCCCTTCACGGGGCTCCGTGGGTTCGAATCCCACTCTCTCCGCAGCCGTAGCGG
>SLNO01000002.1 GCA_007132975.1 Balneolales bacterium | reverse complement strand
TGCCGTTTCCGCCTCTGGTGGATGTGAAACTGAGCAGTGTGCCATCGGGTGACCATTGCGGGCCGGAAGCGGACTCGTCGCCGCGTGTGAGCTGGTACTGGCGGGATCCGTCGGCCGCGACCAGGTGGATATGCGTCAGGAAGTCACTTTTTTCGCCTTCGGTACGCGCTTCGGAGACGGTGAAGGCGATCCATTGGCCGTCGGGGGAGAGGGCGGTGGCGCCGACGCGCTTGTAGTTTTCGACCATGTAGGTTGGCGACCAGAGTTCGTCCGTGTTGGAGGGATCGGCGGCGGCATGGGTAGAGCCGCATCCACCCAGAATGAGAAGTAAAATTGTTACGAACAGGAGGTGATGGTTCATGAGGGGTAATCGGATTCAGGGAAATGGTTATGCCGGGGAGGATCCGGCCGTGTCCAAGATAGGAAAAAAAATGGCAAACGGCGGGCGGGCAGTTCCGGCAGAGACTCGGTTCAGGTGGCCGACAGGCCGATCAGCACCACCCCGATCACGACGATCACGGCGGCGGTGATGCGCTTGCCGGCGAAACCCTCGCGGAGGAAAATGGAGCCGATGATGGCGGCAAAGACCACGCTGGTCACGCGCAGGGCCACGACCGGGGCAATGGGTGCCACGGACATTACGGCCACCGAGACGGTGAAACTGCCTACGGACAGGAATCCGGCCGCTAGGGAGGATCGCCAGTTGTTTTTGAGGTAGCCCGCGATCCGGCCCCGGCGCCGGTGCCAGGCGAAGAGGGTGAGTCCGGCCCCCTTGGCGATCTCAAGCCAGGCGATATAGCCGATCAGGGTGGCCGACTCGCGGATGCCCATGCCGCTCAGGAAACTGTACCCCGCAATGGAGATGCCCGTGCCGAAGGCGAACAGCAGCACAAGGCGGTGAATGGTGCTGCCGGATACGGATAGAACGAACAGCCCGGATGAGAGGACGAAGATGCCGAACAGTGTGGTCCGGTCCAGGAGTTCGCCGGCGAAGAAGATCCCGAGAACCACCACGATGAGCGGCGCCGTTCCGCGGGCGATGGGGTACACCTGGCTGATGTCGCCCAGCCGGTAGGCGTTGAGCAGCAGTGCGTAGTAGATGTAGTGCATGGCGGCGGCGCCGAGCAGCCAGGGCACGCTCTGCAGGGAAGGAAGGGGCACGAACGGGGCGACCATGATCCCCAGGAACATCCCCAGGGTCCGGATGGATGCCAGCAGCAGGAGGCGGTCGCCGCTGGTCTTGACCAGGGCATTCCATGAAGCATGGGTCAGCGCAGAAAACAGAACGGCGGCGTAGAGGATGGTCAGGGACATGGCGGCAAGCAGGTTGTGGACAGGTTACAGGTCGATATAGCGGAATGCCCGATTGTACATGCAAACGATATGGGCATAGCCGACCGTTCAGCGCCGATCATCCGGCGGCGACTGGAATTGCCGGCGGAGCAGTACCAACAGTTGCTTGCAAATTTTTTTTCCGCTCATCTGGATGATTTCACTATATTTGTACGGATATCTGGAGATTGAGGGTCTCTGCTGGTTCTCTGCTTGGGGCAAAAATGCCGGTCTCAGGTACATGCAAACAAGGTATTCCTAAATAATCCAACTTAGACAAGACGTAAAGGAGTCATACCATGAAAAAAATCTTACTGGTCACGTTGCTTGTTGCCGTGGGCGTTTCGGCAGTGAAAGCACAGGAGACGATCGGGTTTTCGGATCCCTCCGCCACTTATCATCTTGATAACTACCGGCTGCCAACCTGGGAATACAATCTGCTGTACCTGGATTTCGACGGCCGTTATAATACCATCACCCAGTTCAATGACGCGGTCAACCGCAACACATTTGGAAGGGTTGCGCCCACGTACCGGTTTTATCGCGAAAGCGAAGACATGATCATTGATGGTTTTGCCGAAGTGCCCCTCACAATCGACCGTTATTTCCAGGAAGCCCCAAACGGCAACGAAAGCACCGACAACAGGTTTGATGCCCGCATCAATGCCGGCGGTGAAGGCAAGTATTACTTTGATGACCTGCTTTTTGGAATGGGGATGGCCGGGATCACTGTCAACACCAACAGGCGAACCACCGATGGGGACACTCAGTCTGAAATCGTTCGCAGGACAGCCGATTCGCGGTTCCAGCTGGGGGCCGGAGCAGGGTATGGAAGGGTTCGGAACGTCACGCCTGTCATTCGCGCCCTGCGTTTCAGCGAGCGGATGAACGCGCTCGGCACCGGCACACTGTCCGACGGCCAGGTACAGGATGTGGCCGCTATTTTTTCAAAAAGAAACGGGTATGGATTGGTTTACGATCGTCCTGACCGCCACTTCTGGAACGATGTGAGCAATGTGGTGCCGGGTCTCGTTGACAACCTGTCCTTTTTTGACGCTTTCTACCTCAGTGAAACAATGGTGGAGGCTACCGGTCAACGATTCCAGGGCTGGGATGTCGCTGCGCTCGCCTTCGTGGACCATAACCGGTTCTCTGATAAACGAGAGACCGATGGCAACACCACGCTGGACATGGACGATTCTTTTACGCAGGTCGGGTTGAACCTGGCGGGACGTTTCTTCCACAACCTCAGCCTGGAGCAGATGATCTCGTTGCGGGCCAATCTGGGCTTTGGAAGGTTCATCCCTGACGAGGGCGACAGTGAAAGCCTGTTCCTTGCCGGGATCCAGCTGGGACACCTGTACAACATAACAGACCGGGTTCTGCTTCAGAGCAGTTTGAGCACCGACCTGGACAGGGTAGGAAGCGGTGACGATGCTTTCAGCCAGAGGGTTTTGCGCCTCACTTCTGCCCTGACCTATTTCATTGAGGACAACATTAACGTCACGGCTACCATCGCTTACCGCAGTGACAAAGAAGAGTTCGGGAGTGTTGACCGGACCCGCTCCGAACTTGGCTTCAATGTATCCCTGAGATACTACTTTTTCAGCACAATCAATTAATCGTCACTTGCAACGTTGGCACTTCATCCGGTCAGGGGCCAAGCGGAAAACCGTTTTGTGCTCCTGGCCGGTCGGATTGCATTGCGCTCATATATCATCCGTTAGGACATATTTTCGCAGGTTTACGGTTATTGGCCTGAAAAGCCAAAGCTGAAAATATTATCTGCATTTGGTATAATTTTGCAGGTAAGCCTGTTTAAAGATTGGCAAATCTGATTTTTTATTTCAATTTTGATATTATCCCCCCGATGATTTTGAGGAATTGCACAACTGTTGCGTCTGTACCATGAGCCAGAAGGAAAATTACGACAATGATGAAACCAGTCTTGTTGATGCTGTAAAGCATGGTGACAAGGATGCTTTCGGCAGGCTCTACCGTCGATATTTCTCCGAGTTGTGTGATCTTTCTTTTTATGTAACGAAGGACAAAGAGGTAGCCAAGGAAATGGTTCAGGATACCTTTCTTGCGATCTGGGAGAGGAGGGAGGATTGGCAACCCAAGGGTTCCATACGTTCCTATCTTTTCAGGGCAGTCAAAAACAGGTCCCTGGATCATTTGAAACACGTCAAGGTCGAGAGAGGATGGCAGAAAATGCAGCAGGTGGAGACAAACGGATCCCATTCCGGTGAAGAATCCATTTCCCAGAAAGAGCTTGCCGCCGCCATTGACAAGTCAGTGGATGAACTGCCCGAAAAATGCC
>SLNO01000011.1 GCA_007132975.1 Balneolales bacterium | reverse complement strand
GGCTTGGTAAAAAGTCCGATCAGCTCCACGGGCAGCAAAATGAATTTGATGGGTACCGGTACTCCTGGAAACCAGAAAACATGTTTCCAGTGGTCTTTGCTCGCGAAAGCCTGAGTAGCCACAAAGGTGAACAAAGCCAACGCGGCAGTTACGGTGATATCAGCCGTCGAGGAGACACCCCATGGCATAAGCCCAAGAAAATTCATTGTCAGGATGAAGAAGAAAACAGTCAGCAGGTAGGGTGTGAACATCTGATATTTCTGCTGACCTATGTTCTGAAGGGCAATTTCATCGCGGATGAAGACCACAAGTGTCTCAAACATGTTCTGGAAAGCACCGCGGGGCTCCGTGTCGCGCCCAATTCCTTTGCGATACTTGGCAGCAAGCGGGAAGAAGAGCAGCATCACCACGAATGCAGCCAGCCAAAAGAAAACGAGATGGTTGGTGATGGAAAAATCGAATTGCGGAGAGGTGCCGTCCAGACGGACGATCTTGTAGGTTGCAGGCTTGATGAGGCCGTCTACCATGACAGGGGCCGCGTCAACGTATGCGGCATCGGTGAACAGCTCGCTTTCATTAAGCAGCGAAGTGGTACTACGATAGACATGAACGCTTCCATTGTCGTAGATGAGACGTGGAAGCTCAATGGTTATCAGCGGCTTGAAATCCAGGTAGTGCTTGTCGACTACCTTTCCTATCAGATCAACACGATTTTCTTCGCTTGAGCCTGCCTTTGAAACACCAGCTATACCAGTAGTAAGTATAAGAGTCAGAAGGAGAAAGCGTAGAAAATATTTCATCACGATACCGACGTATGCCCTCTGTGTTAACGTGTTAGAATAAATGTCTCGTAAGCGGATTTGCAAATATAGGAAAATAATAACGCAACTGTAAAACTAATTTGGTGCAATTCGGTAAATACGAAAACCACTACAACCGAGACGCCGATGAAGATCATCCGGATGAACATGGCCAGGAGCATGGCCGTCATGTACCGGTTCATGGAGCCGCCGCTCATACGGATGAACGGATAGAAACTGGCGATGGCAAGTAGCGTGGTGATGCCCAGGGCTAAAGGAACCGGAAGGAATACCTCCACCCCGGCAAAAAAGTAGAGTGGCAGGCCTGCAATTATCAGAATAATTATGTCCATGAGAACGACAACGCCACTGAACCTTGCCATCTCCCGTCCGCCCGGATTCACTTCTTTTTTCACTGCTTGTCGTATTGTTTTTTTCGGTATTCGGTTTTACCTGATTTGGCTGCCAGCCTGATGACAATGGATATAAGGCCTCCGAAACCAAGGAGTGCACCAATGATCACACCCCATGGCGACACTTCCCATCGTCTGTCCACATATATACCTATGATGACGGGCACGATCATGGATGCAGCGATATGCGTACCCAGAGCAATGTACTCACCGTATTTAGCGAGATTTCGCGTTGGCATCTGTTTTATTTGAAGTGTTATGCGACAGGGCCGGAAACGTCAACAGAACGTATCTGCAACCACTGCTTATCGGGTCAGGCTCCCTTCTTTTCGGTTTCTTTTTTGAAGTTGTTCCCTACACCGGAGACAGCATTCGTCTGATCACCCATCTTGCAGGATCCATCAATATGGGCGCCTTCTTCCACCATAAGCACTTTCGTCTGAATGTCACCCGTAATTTTTGCCGATGAACGCAAGATGAGTCTGTTTGATACTTTCAGTTCCCCATGAATGGTTCCGGCAATGTCCGCCTCTTTTGTGACCAAGTCGCCTTTGACCACGCCGGATTCAGAAACAATGCATTTGCTGTCGGCTTGCACTTCCCCGTCAATTGTTCCTGAAATCCGCAGATCACTTTTGCTCTTGAGGGTTCCGGTAAGTACGGATCCAGAACTGATGATATTGATGTTGGGCTGTCCGGGCATGTCGTTTTTCATAGCAATATTACGTGGTTTTGAGTTCTTTCCAAACATACGAGAGGATTGATTATATTGTTTTTTAAGGGAAAGGTGGCGCTAATTTACGTTTATATAGTATTGCGGGTCAAGTGATACCCCGTTTCTCCACAGTTCAAAATGGATATGCGGACCGGATGCCAGAAGGCCGGTTTCTCCGACCTTGCCAATGATATCCCCTTTCCGCACCACATCACCAGCCCGATAGATAACCTCAGAAAAGTGTTTGTAAACGGAAGCGTAGCCATCGGAGTGAAGTATGTGGACTGTATAGCCGTTGTTTATCGTCCAATCCGAGCTGATTACAACGCCATCGGCAATGGCCCGGACATCCGCACCCTTTCTTGCGGCTATGTCAATGCCATAATGGCCAATTTCGGGTTGAAAGGTACCTGTAAGTGTACCGCTCACAGGAGGTTCGACCGGGAACCTCAATTCTCCTGAAAAGATTTCAGAGTGGATGATCTGGTCGCCTTGCAGTGACTGCACACCCTGAGGCTGCGAAATGCGGTATGTCATGCGGGGTTGGTCGGGGGCAGGCTCTGGTTGCCCGTAAGTCTCATTCCACCCCGAAGCGAGGTTTATGGAGAAGACCGTATCCGCCCGCTCCCTTATGACTTTCTGGATTTCATACAGCTGCTGATCACGGATCTTTAATGTATCCTGGAGGGCCAGGACCCTGTCATGTATTTGGATCACGGATGCCCTGATGGCACGGTTTTCTTTGTTGAATAGCACGGTGCCTGCGGGGGTGAAATAAAGAAACAGCATGACAACGAGCACAACAGCCAGGTTCAGACCGGTGAGAATAACGATCAATTTGCCGGGTTTGAGGGTATAGCTTTCCTGCTGATGAGGATTGTCATCATCGAACAGGAGAAGTGTTACCTCTTCCCTGCGGCGTTCAAAGAGTTTCTTCAGCAGCGATTTCAAGGGATAATGCCGGGCTGTTCCGGTTTATTCAACGTTGATATGTATAAAGCTGATGTTCAAAGTATCAGGCTCCGCGATTTGCAAGAGCCCGAATGATGGGGTCAAAAATGCAAAAAAACGTTTGCAACTTCATCAGAACGTTTTATCGTCCTGAATAATTGGGCGCTTCCTGGGTGATCTGTACCGAATGGGGATGGCTTTCATAGATGCCTGCCGCCGATATATGAACAAATTCGGCATTTTGCAGCTCAGCGATGCTGGCGGCGCCGCAGTAGCCCATGGCAGCCCTGAGACCGCCAGACATCTGGTAAACAACTTCTGAGAGGTAACCTTTGTAGGGAACACGGCCTTCAATGCCTTCGGGGACCAGTTTTTTGATATCATCCTCCACGTCCTGAAAGTACCGATCCTTGCTTCCCTGATTCATGGCACTCAGGCTGCCCATGCCGCGGTACGTCTTGTATTTGCGCGATTCATATATAATGGTCTCGCCCGGGCTTTCATCCACTCCGGCAAACAGCGAACCGATCATCACGGCGGTTGCCCCGCCGGCAATGGCCTTGGGAATGTCACCGGTCTGCTTGATCCCGCCATCGGCGATGAGGCCTATACCGGCTTTGTTTGTGTATTCCGCAATTTCCATGACGGCGCTGAGCTGCGGCACACCCACGCCGGTCACTATTCGGGTAGTGCAAATGGATCCGGGTCCAACCCCGGCTTTTACCACATCGGCACCGGCTTTGTGCAGTGCTTTGGCGGCATCCGCCGTGGCGATGTTCCCGGCAATTATTCGCAAATCGGGCCACTCTTTCCGGATGCGTTCCACCGTATCGATCACCCCGGCGGAATGGCCGTGTGCCGTATCAACGGTGATAATGTCGACACCTGCGTCCACAAGTGCAGCGGTGCGCTGCATGGTTTCCGGTGAAATGCCGACGGCTGCTCCCACCCGGAGCCGGCCCATCTCATCCTTGCAGGCGTTGGGGAAGTTCTTCTTCTTTTCGATATCCTTGAAGGTGATGAGCCCGACGAGCACCCCGTCATTGTTGACGATGGGGAGCTTTTCAATTTTGTACTTCTGCAGAAGCTTTTCAGCGGTTTCGAGCGTAGTCCCCTCTTTTCCAGTGACCAGGTTTTCGGAGGTCATGATGTCGCCCAGCCTTGTGGCCGGATCCGATTCGAATCGCAGGTCGCGATTAGTGACGATGCCTTCGAGGATGTGGTTGTCATCCACAATCGGGATGCCGCCGATCTGCAGGCGCTTCATGAGGCTGCGCGCCTCGGCAACCCGGGCTTCGCGCTTGAGGGTCACCGGATCCACGATCATGCCGCTTTCGCTGCGTTTGACCAGGCGCACCTGCTCGGCCTGAGCTTCAACGGTCATGTTTTTGTGGAGCATGGCGATCCCCCCTTCCCGCGCCAGCGCAATGGCCAGACGGTATTCTGATACCGTATCCATGGCGGCACTTATGATGGGGATATTGAGCGTGAAACCAGTGGTCAGCTCCACGGAGATGTCCACGTCACGCGGCAGCACCTTTGAGAAACCCGGGATAAGTAGTACGTCATCGTAGGTCAGGCCTTGTCGGCTGATTCTGTCGGCTGGTTTTTTCGGGGTCATGAAAGAACAAATATTTGATTGGCGTTTGTGTAAATTACGAAATTATGCAGAGTGAATGCAGTAACTTTTTAATGCCACCCCCGCATGCCGGATTTTATCCCGTTTAACCGGATTTTCAAAGACAATGAGGAACGCAAGGCCCTGGCTGGAGCGCTTGAGGGCGACTGTTGGCATGGTGACGGTCCCGCAAGCCGGCGTGTGGAGGCATACCTCTCAGAATGGCTGGGATCACCGCACGTATTCCTCACGACATCCTGCACCCATGCCCTGGAGATGGCCATGATGGTGCTGGAGATCGGAGAGGGCGACGAGGTGATCATGCCATCGTTCACCTTTGTTTCCACGGCCAATGCTGTGCGCATGCGCGGGGCGCGTCCGGTTTTTGCCGAAATACGTGAGGGCGACCTCTGCCTAGACCCGGAAGATGTCGCACAAAGGACAACCCCATCCACCCGGGCTGTGATACCCGTTCATTATGCCGGGATCAGTGTGGATTTTGACGGACTGCGCGCGGCGCTCGACGGCAGGGAGATTGCCATTATTGAGGATGCCGCGCAGGCGGTGGGAGCCTTTTGGAACGATCAAGCGCTGGGGACGGTGGGTGATATCGGGTGTTTCAGTTTCCACGATACCAAGAACATCACGTGCGGCGAGGGCGGGGCGTTTCTCACCGCGGACCCGGAACTGGCGCGCAAGGCCGAGTGGGTGCGTGAAAAAGGGACGAACCGTTCGGCTTTCCTGCGCGGTGAAGTGGACAAGTACACCTGGGTGAGCCCGGGCAGCAGTTATATCCCGTCGGACCTTCTGGCCGCCCTGCTGGAGGCGCAGCTTCGCAAGAAGGAGCAGATCCTTGAGGCGCGCGGCAAGGTGTGGCATGTCTACCGTGACTTTCTGGCAGAGGCTGCTGAAAATGGGTGGATACGGCTGCCGGTAGTGCCTTCTTATGCCCGAACCAACTACCATATCTTCCATTTTCATACCAGGGATGCCGGTGACAGGGACATGTTGCTGCAGAAGCTGCGCGAAGCGGGAATTGGGGCAACATTCCACTACGTCCCGTTGCATGATTCCCCATATGCCCGGAAGCATATCGGTTTCCGGGATGCCCTGCCCAGGACCGAGGAGCTTGCAGGTTCACTGATACGGCTGCCGGTATATCCCGGCCTCGAACCGATTTGCAAAGAAATAGCCGAGCGCGTGGTGTCGGTGATATCACATTTTTACCAGAACAGGTAGTCACCCAAAAGGCCCGAGGAGCCTGCATGTTTACACAAGCGACAACGGAGGAGTGGTCAGATATGTACCGGCAGACTGTCACGGCTTCCTTTTTTCAGTCGCCGGAGTGGTCGCATCTCTGGTGTGAGTATGCGGGGAGCCGTTTTGAACCGGCACCGCTGCGGGTGCAGCTTGCTTCCGGAAGAACTGCGCTTTTCCCCCTTACCCGTCAGCGACTTCGAGGCGGCGCCGGGTTTCTCTGGCATGGTGCGCCTGCGGGAACGTATGGTGGATTATTGGAGGGTGATGGGATAATGCCGGACCCCGAAGAATTGGCCCATCTGCTGCAATCCTTGTTCGAACACTGCGGATCGCTTGTTTTCAGGCCATTTCCTCTGATAGCAGACTATGACGTGGTTACCCGGGCATCATCCACCCATGGGTTTTCAGAGGATACTGCCAGGAAAATTACCGGGATTTCCGTGACTCCGGATCGGACCTGGCTGCTGGATTGCTCGTCCGGCTTCGATGCAATCCGTGATCGGTGGGCGGCGGGTTCCGGTGCCATGTTGAGAAAGATCGACAAGGCCAAAAACAGCGGCGTGGTGGTGAGGAAAGCAGTGTCGATGGAGGATGTCGCGGCTTATCATCAGCTATACATAGACTCACTGGAACGTTGGGATCCGCCGCCAGTGCACATTTATCCAGAAACCTTTTTACGGATGCTGGCTGGGATTAGCTCGGAAAGCAGATCCATGTGGCTTGCGGAATATAAAGGTGAGATAATTGCAGGGGCGATCGTTTTGACCGGACGCAATCACTGTGACTATTGGCATGGGGTAATGAGTCCGCGCTACAGCAAGCTGCGGCCGGTGAACCTGATGGTTTCATCTATTATCGAATCATGCTGCCACGCGGGTATACGGTGGTTCGATTTCAATCCCAGCATCGGGTTGGAGGGGGTCGAGAAATTCAAGAAGAGCTTCGGGACATTTTCCGTGCCGTGTCCGGTCCTGCGCAGGGAAACACTTATGGCAAGGACTGTGATGACGGCCGGGAGGATTGCTAGACGTATTAAAAAAGCGGGAGTGCGATGAGCCTGCAGCATAAGGCATACAGGGGTGCCGGGTGGAGCGGACTTGGTGGCATCGTATCCAACAGCCTTGAACTGCTGAAGTATGTGATCCTTGCCCGGCTGCTGGCTCCGGCGGACTTCGGACTGCTGGCCATGGCCATGGTGATCATTAGCCTGGGCAGGATATTCGCCGATGGCGGGACGAGCAATGCCGTCATCCATTTCCGAAATCACACCGGCCGTCAGCTGTCAACATTGTACTGGATCAACATTGGTGCCGGTCTGCTGCTTTATGCCGTTTTATACGTCTCTGCCCCTTTCTTTGCTGCTTTCTATGGCGAGCAGGAGGTCACACGCATCTTGCGGCTCGGCGGGCTGATTTTGCCACTGTTCGCTGCGGGGGCTCTTTATGAGGTGTTGCTCCGCAAAGAGCTGGCATTCAGATACATAACTGTAACAGAAAGTGTCAGCTCCCTTGCAGGGCTGGTCACAGCTACCGTGTTGGCGCTTGCAGGGTTCGGTGTCTATTCGCTCATATGGGCACATATTGCAACAGCAGGGACAATGAGCTTTTTGTACGTTGTCCACGGAGTCAGGAGTTGGCGCCCCTCCCTCCTGTTCCACCCCCGCGAAGTCTGGCCGCACATCCGCTTCGGTGCATTTCAGATGGGTGACAGGGGGCTGAGTGTATATGCCACGCGCATCGATCAGCTTATTATCGGACGTTTTTTCGGTGCGGAAATATTGGGAGCCTACCATTTGGCATACCAGCTGGTGCTGTTTCCGATCTCCCGCCTGAGCCCGCTCCTTAACCGGGTGGCCTTTCCAGTTTTCGCGAGCCGGCAAGATGACAACTCCGTTCTTCGCAATGGCTATCTCAAGCTTATGAAGGCGATGATGTCCCTGACAGCACCTCTGTTTCTTCTCGCAGCAGTCGCTGCACCGTGGCTGGTACCCCTGCTTTTTGGAGACGGATGGCAACTGGCCGCTGACCTGATCCCCATAATGGCCGCTATCGGGCTTCTGCGCATGGCTGGCAATCCAAGTGGAAATATAGTCCTGGCCAAGGGGCGGGCAAGGCTCCTTTTCCTCTGGAATCTGACAACGGCAGTTATCAGTACCCTTGTCTTTCTGGCCGGGGCGCAGTTCAATGTGCATACCCTGCTTTGGATGTATTTCGGCGCCAATATTTTATACTTCGTTGCCGGACAGACTATCATGGTAAACAAGCTCATTGGCCTGACTTGGAGCCGGTTTTTAAAAGGGATAGCCGTCCTGGCGGGTATATTGGCCCTCTCATGGGGGGTCTCGTACGCAGGCCGCAGTCTTTTGCTTGCTTCAGTCGGGGATTTGGGTTACCTGTTGATGACAACCTCCGTTGCCTTGCTGTTCCTGATGGTGTACCTTCCGTTACTATGGTGGACGCAGTTTTACCAGATACGCGAGTTTATCGATGCTTTCAGAAGCAAAAACTCTTAAAACCAACGTAATATCTGCCTTATTTATCACCACATACGGGTACGGCAGCAACTATCCGTATGGAGATGCGGTTGCGCGATGGCCTGAGCACAATATGCAGAAAGGAATAATCCATTAATCATTATCAATGTCCCTGACAGTTGCCCACAGTTTTCCCGTATGGCTTCCACAGACCCAAACCTGGCTCTACAACCAGGTGCGGTTCCTGCCTGCCGAGGTGACGTCACACATAATTTGCAAGGAGGTTCAAAACGAAGACCAGTTCGGCCTTCCCAACATCCACGCCCTTTCTGGTCCATCCAGCCGCTTCACGCGGATCAGCACTCGCCTGTTCCGTCATGTCGATTACCATTTATTTGTCAGACGGATGTGCAGGCGTTTGGAGCCTGACATTTTGCATTCCCATTTTGGTCCCGTGGGATGGAAAAACTACATTTTCCTGCGGATCCCCCCTGCCTCCCGCCTTGAAAAGATCAAGCGTGTGGTGACATTTTACGGGCAGGATGTGGATCATCTTCCAAAAATCAATCCGGCATGGCGAAAAAGGTACCGAGACATGTTTGGCCAGGCAGATCTTGTATTGTGCGAGGGCTCTGTGATGGCCGGAAAGGTTGAGGCGCTTGGTTGTGCGGCTGAGAGGATTCGCGTGCACCATCTTGGTGTCGATCTGAAGTCGCTCCCTTTTGAACCCAGGACCAGAAAAGACGGGGAACCATTTCGCGTGCTTATGGCGGCTGCATTCCGTCCGAAGAAAGGTTTTTTGTATGGACTCAGGGCCCTGGAACAGGTTTCGCAGCATCATGATGTAGCCTTGACGCTTGTTGGTGATACCACGGGCGACAGTGTGTCTGAGGTAGAAAAACAGAAAATCATTGATTTTTTACGTGGCTCACCGCTCAGGGACAGGGTCCGGCTTACTGGTTTCATGACAGCCAGAGATCTTTATGAAGAAGCCCGCTCACATCATATATACCTGGCACCCAGCGTTACAGCCGATGACGGGGATAATGAGGGTGGAGCTCCTGTTTCCCTGATTGAAATGGCAGCGACCGGGATGCCTGTAGTGAGTTCCCGACATTGTGATATACCGGGAATTGTCATTGACGGCAGAACCGGTCTGCTGGCTGATGAGCGGAACGTCGGTGGGCTCGCCACCTGTCTGACGCAGCTGATGTCCAGACCTGAATCCTGGTTGGATATCGCCCGGAATGCGCGGGAACACATCGAAGCGCATTACAATGCCGCCACCCAGGGAGAACGACTCTATAAACTGTATGAATCGTTGTGAGGTAACTAATTGTCCAGTAAAGACTTCACATACAAACCAAGGATTCTTTTTATATCGCATAGTGGTGATCTTTACGGTGCCGAGCGATCTCTCCTTACGCTGGTCATCGGTCTGAAGGCGCTGGATACATATGAAATTATGGTGTTCATTCCGGCTGCAGGTCCGCTTTCGGAAGCATGTGACCGTGAGGCTATTCCTTTCCGTATAGTTCCTTTCGAGCGATGGATCGGTTTGAGATATCATCCGATTGCCAGATACCTTCGCCGTATCAAAAACAGGCTGAGAATCGGCAAGCTTATCAGGGAGGCGAAGCGCTGGATGCCTGATATTGTTTATTCCAATACCATTGCAAGTCCAGCCGGGGCCATGCTCACTGAAAGACTTTCGCCAAAACCATTGCATCTATGGCACGCGAGGGAGCTGCCCGGTGACAAGGCCACAGGTTTCGGGCTATTTGATTATGGAAAGGATGCATCCATGCGGCTGATTGCCAGGAGCAGTGACTGTTTTATTTGCAATTCCCAATACCTTCACGACCAACTCGTACCTGTCCTTCAAAAATTCTCCGCATCGTCAGATGGACTTCGCACAGCGGTGGTGTACAACGGACTGGACATCACGGAACGTAATGAGCCGCTGCTAGCAGAAACTGAGGCAGCAAAAGGTACTGAGAAGTCGTTGAGGCTGGTCATGGCGGGTGGGATCAGCGCCGTTAAAAATTACGAGGAGGCGGTTGAAGCAGTCGGAATTCTGGCGGGCAAAGGCATTGCTCCCGTTCTTGAGATATATGGTTCCGGCAGCGCAAAATATGTGTTGCGACTCAGAAAAATTATTGAAAGGTCGGGACTGGAAAGGCAGGTACGGCTCATGGGATACCACCGCCATATCGAAGTGGCGTTGACCAATGCCGATATGCTGCTCGTCACATCCAAAATGGAGACATTTGGGCGGACAGCCGTTGAAGCGATGCTGGCAGGTTGTCCGGTCATCAGTTCTGACGCCGGCGCGCTTCCTGAAATCATCAGCGATGGCGATACGGGCCTTATTTATCGATCTGGCGTTCCCGAACAACTTGCATCTCAGATCGAGAAAATGTCCACAGAGCCAGAATTGCGGGAAAAGATAATACGAAAGGCGCGCGAGTATGCCCAGGCCCGCTTCTCAACCGCACGCGTCGTGTCGGAAATTGACCGCATCCTCCAGGATTTGCTCTATCATAAAAACAGGGAGGATGTGCAATGAGCCATGAGGTTAAACCGGTACGTTTCGCCATTCTGCTTTCAACGTACAACGGTGAGGCATACCTCCCCACCCTTCTGGAAAGCATTTTGAACCAGAATTGGAAACACTGGGATCTTTGGATACGTGATGATGGATCAACTGACGGAACCCGTGATATCCTGAGAGAATTCTCCAGCAGATTCAATGGTGGGGATGAGGGACCGAATAAAAACACTGCAGCCACCACCCCTGCTGGCCATGATGCCATCATGCCGGGTACAAGTTCCTGCCGGATCCACAATATTGAAGGTGTAAACCTTGGTATAGCAAACAGTTTCTTTCATCTGCTTGAAAAGTCTGGTGATGGATACGATGGGTATGCCTTTTGTGACCAGGACGATATATGGGTGCCTGAAAAACTCGAACGTGCGGCCCAGGCGCTGGAAGCCGAGCGGCCGATGCTTTACCATGCAAGGCAGTGGATCATGGATGAGGACAGCGGGAAAAAGTCACTGAGCCCGCGCCCTGTTCACACCGGTTTTTCCAATGCGCTCATCCAGAACCAGGTTGTTGGCTGTACCATGGTGATCAATGCACAGCTACGAGCGTGCGTGCTTGAGTCACTGCAGTCAGTATTGTCTGGGGAATCCTCCGGTGAGGCTTGCCGCATCATTATGCACGACTGGTGGTGTTACTTGATCGCCAGTGGGACCGGGACCATCTGCTATGAACGTGACCCAGTGATCCTGTTCCGAAGACACCGGCAGAGCACTACGCCTGCGGCAGCCGGATCGATTTCCGTCGGACGCAAGCGACTGGCCGCATTTCAGAAGCTGGGGTGGTCCATTTCCCATATTATGGATCAGGCCACCTTGTTGCAGCAATTCCTCAACAACAATCAGCCTGGACCGGCATGCCAAGTGCCGGATCGGCACAGGCAGGAATTGGAACAGCTCCTTGAGCTGAGATCAGCCGGCTTTTTTAAACGTCTGGGATACCTTTTCAGCGGCAGGCATCGTCGTTCGAGCCTGGCAGAAACAATTTTCTTCAGAATGCTGGTCCTGCTGCGACGGTTCTGATAACTTTTCAGACACTTATGGATGCCGAGAGCGCGCGTATGGCGGTGTCTTCTGAGCAGATGCCTTCTCTATAGGCACGAATCCAGTAAGAGACGCTTTTCCTGCGGTTCTTAACACCGTTATCGCAGGTCGAGAAAAGACCCAGGAGCTCATCGCGGTATGCCTCCATATCGCTGCGAATAACATCCCGCAGTGAGTCAGGAAGATCGCTCCATCCAAAAAGCTGGAAGACGTCAGCCTCATGGATCCTGTTGTCGGCGAGTAGGGCAAGGCGGCGTGTATT
This sequence comes from Balneolales bacterium, assembly GCA_007132975.1. Lineage (GTDB taxonomy): Bacteria > Bacteroidota > Rhodothermia > Balneolales > Natronogracilivirgulaceae > SKNL01. Next base: position 1,638 of record SLNO01000011.1, on the reverse strand, counting down.
CGCTGTTGCTGAAGCTTCTGCGACTGATTCAACGGGATAGGTAAGGGTAGTTGCGGTATTCATGATTGTTCTCCGTGTTGTGCCATGTTTTACGTTCAACGGTAATTTATATCAGGGGTGTGACAACATACTGGCACCCACAATCGATTTTTTTTGACGGAGCACTATCCACCCATTAAAACATGCCGCTTTTTTTCTTATGTTTCACAGCGTGCCAATCATAGGACATAATTTCAGTTACGGCACCATTGAACAATCAGGTCTGCACACATGCCTTTTTTAGATTTACTGGAACTCCCGATCAATGATCCGGTACTTATTTTTGCCCTGGTAATGGTAATCATACTTGTCGTGCCGCTCATTGCAGATAAACTGCGAATACCTGCCATTGTGGGACTCATCATTGCGGGGGCGGTGGTCGGACAAGGAGCGCTGGGTTTGCTGGAGCGCGATGAAACCATAATCTTGCTGGGTACGGTTGGTCTGCTCTATTTGATGTTCATTGCCGGTGTTTCCATTGATCTTGAGAAATTCAGCAAATCACGAGGTCAAAGCTTGCTGTTTGGGGTGGTTTCATTTGGAGTGCCCCTGGCCGGAAGCCTTCTTCTGGCGCCGCCTCTGCTGGGATACTCCATGGAGAGCTCCCTGCTTCTGGGTGCCATCGTTGGATCGCATACGCTGCTGGCCTATCCCATCGCCAACCGACTAGGCATCGGAAAGAACAAAGCGGTGACGCTGAGCCTTGGTGCCACCATCGTGACGGATGCGCTCTCTCTTACCATTCTGGCCATCGTTGCGGCCACCGTGCATGGTGAAATCAACCTGGGTTTCTGGATTACTTTCCTGGTGTCCGTGGCCGTGTATCTGGCGCTGGTGATTTTTACTCTCCCGAGGCTCGGACGCTGGTTTTTCCGGAACGTCCGGGATCAAACCAATATCGAGTATGTTTTTCTTCTCAGCGTTCTGTTTGTCTCGGCATACGCGGCACAGCTTGTTGGCCTGGCCGCCATTATCGGGGCCTTTTTGGCCGGTCTGAGCATGAACCGCCTGGTGCCTGAAAACAGTACACTCATGAGCAGGGTCCAGTTCATCGGAAACGCGCTGTTTATCCCGTTTTTCCTGATTTCAGTGGGAATGCTGGTGGATGTGAGAGTCCTTGCATCGATAGAAGTCTGGTTGATTGCCCTTCTTTTCTTCATGCTGGTCATCGCCGGAAAATACCTTGCCGCCAAGGCCGCGCAGTCCTATTTCAAGCTTTCCTCCGATGAGGGATGGGTTATGCTGGGGTTGACAAGTCCCCAGGCTGCTGCCACGCTTGCCGTCACGCTCATAGGTTTTGAGCTGGGGCTTTTCAACGAGATGGCGGTAAATGCTGTGGTTCTGCTGATCCTGTCATCTTGCTTTGTCGGTGCATACCTCGTAGACAAATACGGAAGGCGCGTGCTTCTGGCAGATGAGAAGGCATCGTTGAAAGTGTCCGACTCTCCTGAGCGCATTCTGGTGCCGCTCTCCAATCCCGTCACGTCTGAGGCGTTGATGGACATTGCCATTATGATCAGGGGCAAAAACAGTACGGAACCCATCTTTCCGCTGGCTGTAGCGCGTGATTCCCGTTATGTGGAAGCAGCGGTGGCCTCT
>SLNO01000115.1 GCA_007132975.1 Balneolales bacterium | reverse complement strand
CCGGCGAACTGGCACTGCATCAGAACTACCCAAATCCATTCAATCCATCCACAGTCATCACGTATCGGGTGCCGTGGGAGTCGCGTGTTCAACTGACGATCTACGATGTCACCGGAAGGAGGGTGAGCAGGCTGGTTGACGAAATGCAGACCCCGGGCGAATACGGGGTCGTATGGGACGCGTCGGAAATGGCAAGCGGCATCTACCTGTACCGGCTGAGCGCATCCGGACATACCCTGACCCGGCGCATGACCCTGATCCGGTGAGGCCGTGCCGCAAGTGCAGACAACTGAAGGCGCAGAAAAACCCTTGACGCTCTTGAGCCATCGTGAATAAGTTGCTTCTCGCTGATTCGATTGAACCTTGAGAGGGATGACCACAAGTCCGCTGTTTCCTGCGGGACAACAATATTATTTCATTTGTCAGGCTATCGATATATATAAGCTAGACAGTCTAGCCAGAATATATCCATATGAATATCAACAAGTGGCAAGACAGATTACAGCGATATGAAGATCAAAAAGTGGCAATTACAGGATGCAAAGAACCGGTTCAGTGAAGTGGTGCGCAAGGCAACCGAAGAAGGTCCCCAGTTTGTAAGCAAACATGGCAAGGAGAACGTTGTGGTCCTTTCCATGGAAGATTATCACAGGCTCAATCCACCCGGCAGCTCACTCGTTGAATTTTTCCAGACTTCGCCCCTTGCTTCGGTGGAGCTGGACACAAACAGGGACAAATCACCAGCACGTGACATATCCTTATGAGTTTTCTTATCGATATCTGCTGCACCTCTGAACTCAGTAAAAGAATCCGGACCGGAATATTGTATCCTGGTTTTCCAGTCATTATGAGTCCGATATGTACCTGAGCGTCATTGCATTCGGGGAACTGGTGAAGGGCGTTGAAAAACTGTCTGCATCGAAGAAAAAAGCGGAACTCATGCACTGGGTCGACAATGATCTGAGGCAGCGATTCCGAAACAGGATCCCTGATATTTCAATGGCAGAAGTAAAAAAATGGGGAGAAGTACTCGCCGGGTGCGAGAGGAAGGGAACTCCCATCCCGGCAATTGACGCCCTTATTGCATCAACGGCACTGGTTCATGATGCGACGGTTGTGACAAGGAATACCAGGGACATTCAGCCATCCGGGGTGGCCATTGTGAACCCATGGAATCCTACTGAAAACCAGGAATACTAATAAGCGCGGATGGGCCAGGTGCGATATTGCCGGGAACCTGCCGGTCAGCATAGCAGCCCCGGATGCGGGATGATCAGAAAACCCGCCGTTCAGCGCGGCAAGGTCGGATACGCGGTTACCGGCAATTCGTCCATTTCTTTATTGAAAATGTTTGGTTATTATTCAATTGTGCAACGGGTGGCCGGGCGCTTCCCATGCCGTAGGCATCATCCCGGAGCATCCAAAAACAGAGAGTAACCCTAACAAGAAACGGACATTATGACCCAAGCAAAGACGATTATAAGCATGCTGCTGATCCTGTCACTGACGGTTTTTGCCTGCAGCGATGATGACGACGATAATGGCAACGGCGGGCTTGATCCCGGTGAATTCCCACTTGATGGACTTATGAATGAGAATGTATCCTTCCTTATCATGTCCGTTGAAGAATGGGATGGTGAGTTTGATGCATACCTGTCCATGATTATCGTGGAAAACCATCAGACTGTCACTCTCCAAATTGACGGAAATAACGTTTCCTTGTCCAGTTTTGGCAGATACTATTTTGCTGATCTTGACCTCTTGCCCGGTCAGAGCTTTACTTATGCACTCCAGGTGGACGGAAACACACGTTCCGGTTCCCTTTCCATTCCTTCTGTCATCCAGGCCAATTTCCCGGATGATTTCGATCTCTCATCCAATTACACCATGAGTTGGACCACCTCGGCCGATCCGACCGGGTTCATCGCATTCCTGCAGATTGAACTGGATGATGACTGGATTGATAACGGTATGTTGCTCGCCGGAAACACCCGAAACCATACATTCAACCGCAATATCTACTCCGGTCTGTCAGAAGATGATATCTGGTACATCGACGTTGGCGTACTTGGCATGAACTACGAAATTAAAGACGACTTTGTGATCATGGCCGGCTTTGACGCATACGAAGAGTACTATTTTGGCAATGGTTTCGGCTTCCGCCAAGCTGAGAAGCAGGTAGCCGGTGAGCGTCCGCGCGGCAGATTCCCCGCTGCGCTGCGCCATCTTGCGGTGCCGGTGGAATAGGCAGATTCGCTAAGTTCGGCCCCGCTGCGGATTTTCCGGACTCGGAACCGCCCCGGATTTTCCGTACCCTAAACCGCCTGGCACGTACTGCTGCTGAGCGCTACTGATCGCGCTCGGCCAGTTCCAGCCAGCGTTCGCTTTTTTCATCGATGAGCTCCCCGAGACTTCCGTACCTTTCGGATTTTTCGCGGAGCTCTTCGTATTCAAGGGAGCCGCCAGACAGCTCAGCTTCCAACCCCGCACGCTCCTCCTCCAGAGCGGCAATTTCCTTCTCCAACCGCTGAAATTCCTTGCGCTCCTTAAAGGAAAGGCCTTTTTGAGTGGATTTTTTACTGGTGGATGTGTCCCCGCCATGCGCCGCACCTTTACGGTCCGCATCCACCCGTTCCTTCTTTTCGGCCTCGCGACGCAGCTGCTCCTCGCGGTACTCCCGCCAGGTGCCGTGGAAGCCCCGGACGGTCCCGTCCCCCTCGAAAACGAAGTAATGCTGCACCAGTTTCTCCATGAAGAAGCGGTCGTGGGAGACGATGATCAGGCATCCGCCGAAATCCTGCAGGAAATCCTCAAGCCGCGTGAGCGTGTCGAGGTCCAGATCGTTTGTGGGCTCGTCGAGGATCAGGAAGTTGGGGTTTCGGACCAGCACCATCATGAGTCCGAGCCGGCGCCGTTCGCCGCCGCTGAGCTTGCCGATGGGGGTGTACTGCATCTTCGGGGGGAACATGAAATGCTCCAGGAACTGCGAGGCAGAGATGCGCCGGCCGTTGGAGAGGGTGATCACCTCGGCGATCTCGGTGACCGCGTCGATCACGCGCATGGTGTCGTCGAGCTCCGGCCCCTGCTGGCGGTAGTGGCCGAAAACGACGGTGCTGCCTTTATCCATGCCCCCGGAGTCGGCGGGTTCTTCGCCGGTGAGCAGGTGCAGGAAGGTGGATTTGCCCGTGCCGTTGCGGCCGATGATGCCGATGCGCTCCCCGCGGCTGAATGTGTAGCTGAAATCCTCCAGTATGACCGTGTCGCCGAAGCGTTTGTGGATACCGCGCAGCTCCAGGATCTTCTTGCCCATGCGCTGCATGGAGACCTCGAGGCGCAGATCGGGTCCGGCCGGACCCTGTTTCGCGCGCTCGGCGGTTTCGTCGATGGCGGCGATGCGTGATTTCGATTTGGTGGTGCGCGCTTTGGGCGAACGCCGCATCCACTCGATTTCCTTTTTGAGCAGCTGCGATGCCTTGCCGGCCGAGATTTTTTCGACTTCCTGCCGCTCGGCCTTCTTCTGCAGGTACCAGGAGTAGTTGCCGCGGTGGTGGTAGAGCTTGCCCTGGTCGATTTCGATGATCTGGTTGCAGACGCGGTCCAGGAAGTAGCGGTCGTGGGTGACCATGAGCAGGGTGGCGGTGCTGCGGGAGAGGTGGTTTTCCAGCCACTCGATCATGTCCACGTCCAGGTGGTTGG
>SLNO01000045.1 GCA_007132975.1 Balneolales bacterium | reverse complement strand
GGAATGAGCGTACTAGTTGGAAAAGATACACGGCTTCTCGTGCAGGGGTTTACCGGAAACGAGGGCACCTTCCATGCCGAACAGATGATCGCCTACGGGACCAGCGTGATCGGGGGCGTTACACCGGGCAAAGGCGGAACCCGCCACCTTGACCGGCCGGTCTTCAACACTGTGGCCGAAGCGGTTGAGAAAGAGGGTGTAAACACGTCCGTCATCTTTGTGCCGCCGGCTTTTGCCGCTGATGCCATTGCTGAGGCCGCCACAAACGGTATTGGGCTCATCATCTGCATTACCGAAGGAATCCCTGTCAAGGATATGATCATTGCCAGAGAGATCGTTGAGCGACATGGCGCCCGTCTGGTCGGGCCCAACTGTCCCGGTGTCATCACGCCCGGCGAGGCCAAAGTTGGCATTATGCCCGGCAACGTTTTCACACGTGGACCCATCGGTGTCATTTCGCGGTCCGGTACGCTTACCTACGAGGCCGTGGACCAGCTCACCAAAGTGGGCCTTGGGCAAAGCACGGCGATAGGTATCGGCGGCGACCCCGTTATCGGCACCAAGCACCGCGACGCTGTCTCGCTCTTCCAGGATGATCCCGAGACCGAGGCCATCGTGCTGATTGGCGAAATCGGCGGGTCCGACGAGGAAGAAGCGGCGGCATGGATCAAGGACAACGTCACCAAGCCTGTGGTGGCCTTCATCGCCGGACGCACCGCTCCTCCGGGACGCCGTATGGGACACGCCGGCGCCATTGTTTCAGGCGGCAAAGGCACGGCCGATGGCAAGATCAAGGCCCTGAGAGAGGCCGGTATCACCGTTGCCGAAAGTCCGGCCGTAATCGGCGAAACCGTGAAGTCGCTGCTCTGATCCTTAACCCCCGGTTGACTCAGCCCGGCCGGGAATCCGGCCAGTCAGATCCGACCAGTCAGATTCTGCCAGTCAGGTCGGGCCAGTTAAACAAGTTCCCCGAATGAAAGCCACGCGCTTTTCCATGACCCTGTACATATCGCTGCCGGTACTGGCTTCGGCCTGCTCGGTGGTGATGATCGCCCATTTTGTGCTTCTGGCCGAGGGGCGGATCAGTCCGGACGGCCGGTACGGCGACATGTACGCCTACATCGCCCTTGCCGAATCGTTAGGGTTCTTCGGCTCCGAGACCGTCAGCTACCGCGTGCTGGCGCCGCTCATCAGCGGGGGCATCGCCCTGATTTTCGGCCTCAGCGGAGAAGACAGCATCGGCCTGCTCACGGGGTCACTCAACTTCATCTACCTTCTGCTTGGATTCGGGTGGATGTATTACCTCTCCATGAAGGAGCAAGGCAACAATGCGCTTGAGGTGGCCCTTCCAACCTTCCTTCTGCTTCCCCTTCCTGCATTCTGGCGGGGAATCTTCCTCCCTGTTCCGGATGCGCTCATGTTCTGCATGTTCGGACTGATACTCATCGGAGTGCTGCGCCGGAAATCGATCCTGTTGGCACCTGCTATTATTGCCGGGGTCTGGGTTTCGGAGTGGCTTTTCCTGGCGATACTGCTGCTGCCGCTAGCCGACTACCTGAGGCGGGCCGTCTGGGCGCAGGGTTACGCGGTTTTCGGCCTTGCGGCGCTGCTCTACCTGGCCGCCCCGCTGGTTGCCCAGGTTCCGGACGCACACCTGGTTTACCGCACCGGTGACTGGCTCAACCGCATCGCAGAGCAGTACTCGGCCCGTGACTTGTCCCTGCTGCGCGCGTTCTGGCTGAGCTTCACCCTAACGCTTCCTTTCATGACATACCGGATCTACGCAGCGGGCTGGAACCGGGTGACCGGAGCGCTATCGATCTGGTTTGCAGCCGTTTTTTTGCTGGTCTACCACCTGTCGCCGGACATGGCCCCGCGCATCATGTTCATGACCATGCCGGCCCTGGTGCTCTGGCAGTACCAGCTGCCGACATTCCGGACCATGGACCAGCCCCTGAACCGGGCGGGTGAATCGGAGATGGGATAAATTATCATGTGAATGGACAGAGGGCCCGCAGTGTTATATTGCAAGCCCGCATGTTACCGGCTCCCAAAGTAAAAATTCAATACAGCACACAGGAGAAGGAGATGGACCTGAATCTATACCAGCAGCATTTCATTGTCACCGGATGCAGTTCCGGCTTTGGAAAAGCCATCACAGAAACGTTGTGCCGAGAAGGCGCCACCGTAACCGGAGTGGCCAGAAGGCAGGATCCCCTTGCCCAGGTGCACCATCAGTGGCCCGATCGTTTCACACCTGTTCAGGGGGATGTGGGCAAACCCGAAACACTGGACCGCCTGCTCCATGCCACAGCTGACAAGCCGCTGCATGGCCTGGTACTCAACGCCGGTGGGCCGCCGGCCATGACTGCCTCCGCGACCTCCATGAAGGATTGGGACAATGCCTATGCTTCCGTGTTCCGGTGGAAAGCGGACCTTGTGCTGCGGCTGCTGCCGCGTTTCCAGGAAGCCGGTTACGGACGCATCCTCTTCGTGGAGAGCGTCTCGATAAAGCAGCCGCTTCCCGTGCTCGCGCTGAGCAACGCCATGCGCGCTGCTGTCAATGGGTTCGCCAAATCGCTCTCCCGCGATGTCGCGCGCCAGGGTATCACGGTCAACATTCTGGCCCCGGGGTCCCATGACACGCCGGCCATAGAGCGTGTAGTTGCCTTTAATGCTAAAAAAAGCGGCATGCCGGCTGACGAGACCAGAAAGAAGATGGAAGAGGCCGTGCCGGTCGGGCGTTTCGGCACGGCGGAGGAGCTTGCAAGCCTGGCCGCCTGGCTGCTCTCCGTCAACTCCGGCTATGTCACCGGGCAGACCATCAGCCACGATGGCGGTGCCGTAGCGGGGCTCTTCGGATAAGCCGCTGCCCGGGCTGTGAAATCGCAAGAAACCGGACCCCATCCACCCGTTCAGAAAAATTCAAAAAGGAATGCAGCTGCATGCGCTACCCGGCGGCAAAACTGAGCGGCGTCACCGTCCTGAGCAACCATATCCACAATAACCCAAAAACAGTGATTATCCATGGCACAGATCTGGCACCAGCAATCGATTCGCCTCTCATCCAGATCCCGCGGTTTCCATCTTGTCACCGACGAGATCGTGCGGCAGCTTGAAAAACTTGACGAGATCCGCATCGGACTGGCGCACATCCACATCCTCCATACCAGCGCCAGCCTTACCCTGAACGAGAACGCCGACCCCACGGTACGCGCCGATTTTGAAACGCATTTCACCCGGACCGTCCCCGAGGACACATCGCTTTACCAGCACACCCTTGAGGGGCCCGACGATATGACATCGCACATCAAGGCATCCATCCTCGGCAGCTCCCTGACCCTGCCTGTGCGGGACGGACGCCTGGCGCTGGGGACCTGGCAGGGCGTTTATCTGTGCGAGCATCGCAACCATGGCGGCAGCCGCTCGCTGATCGTGACCCTTACCGGCACCGACTGAGCGGCCAGCGTTTTTCCGGCATTCGGCTTGTCGGCATCCAAAGCCTGCCCCCTGCCATTTGATCCGGCCCGGAACGGAAGCCGAATGGGAGTTGCATGATCGAAAATAAATAATGAACTTGTGCGGCAATTTATTTAGATTAAGTCTTAATAGATTCAGAGCACAGCCATTATTTTTGCATCATGCACAAGTCTTTGATAGAATTAGATTTGAAGGAAGAGGCCGAGGTCGTATCGTTCAACGGCAGCCATCTGAT
>SLNO01000027.1 GCA_007132975.1 Balneolales bacterium | reverse complement strand
TATTTTTATCTTGTGGAGTACGCTACGAACAATAAACATAACTTTCAAATCCCGGAAATCGATCCATGGAACCGGACAGCCATATATACGGCCGCAATGCCGTTCTGGAGTACCTGCAGCATAAACCGGAACACATCAGCAAGCTCTACCTCAAGCAGCAGCTCCAGGGCAGGGCCATCCGCGAGCTGGAGCAACTGGCGTCGCAGCATCGCATCCCGGTGCAGCGGGTGCCGGGCCGCAAGCTCGCCGACCTGGTGGGCGCCGTCAACGACCAGGGCATCGTGGCTACCATCACCCCCGCCGGCTATCTGGAGTTGGAAGACTGGCTGGAAGTTGCGGACATCGCGCGCAATCCGGTGATCCTGGCCCTCGACGAAATCGAGGATCCGCACAATTTCGGGGCGGTGGTGCGCACCGCCCTGGCTTGCGGGGTGGATGCGGTCATGGTCTCAAAGCACCGCCAGGCGACCATCAGCGGGGGCGTGATGAAGGCATCGGCCGGCACCATCCTGCGCATGCCGGTCATCCGCGTGGTCAACCTTAACCAGGCCCTGCTCAGGCTCAAGGAGGCCGGGTTCTGGGTCTGCGGCACCGATATGGAGGGCAGCCGCGACTTCCGCACACAGGACTACCGCATGCCGCTGGTCGTGATCCTTGGGAGCGAGGAAAAGGGCATCCGCAAGAAGACGCGCGAGCATTGCGACATGCTGGTGCACATCCCCATGAAAAACAGTGTGGAATCGCTCAACGCCTCGGTCAGCGGCGCGCTGATATGCTACGAGATCCTACGGCAGCGGGAGTCGGAACCAGAATGAACGCTCATCGGCGCCTTCGGGATCCACACCGTGCGCGGCCCCCATCTTGCGCAGCGCAATGTTCACGAACATAAGTGCGTATCCACCCGGTTTGAGGATCCCCTGGCTCGGGGCGATCTGCTCCTTGATGGATATCGGGGCGGCGTAGGCATCGATGAGGGTTTCGTTGAAGGCGGCGTTGGGCGCGAGGAACCGGACCATCAGTCCGCCGTCCTCCTCCGTGACGCGGATGCGCAGCGACTGGTTGTTGGGCGCCATGCCGATGAACAGCGTGAGGAGGTTGTCCAGGATCAGGTTCATCACTTCCTGGTCGGCGTGGCACGTTTCCTGCGCGGCTTCGTACTCCACGGGAACCTGCAGCGACTTGGTCTGGATGAAGATGTCGTTGCGCGCGATCACTTCATCGAGCAGATCCTTCAGTTGGATATCGGTTTTTCGCTCTTCGAAAACGCCGTCCTCGATCTGGTAGGCGTAGCTCCAGCTCTGCACGTAGTTGATGAGCTTGGATGAGGAGAGGCGGATGTTGCCGGCGTAGTAGGTCAGCGACTCCAGCTGGTCACGCAGTTCCGGGTTTTCTTCCATGATCATCTGCACCTCTTCGGAGAGCAGATCGGCGTACATCATGGCGTTCCCCACAGGGGTCTTCAGATCGTGCGTAACTTTGGAGACAAACTCTGATGGAATTTTTTGCATGGCTGGGGTGGCTGGATGTTGGGTCTGTATGATGAAAAGCGACCCGGCCGGACCTGCGGCGGTGCAGGCCGGGCCGGCGGGTCTTCAAGTCGGATGAATTACGCTTCGTTGGCGACCAGTTCGCTCTCTGCGAAAAAGTAGGCCGCTTCGATTTTTCCGTTCTCTTCCGAATCGGAGCCGTGGACGATGTTCTCGCCCATGGAGTCGGCAAAATCACGACGGATGGTGCCCTCTTCGGCGTTGGCCGGGTTGGTGGCGCCGATCAGCTTGCGGAAATCCTCAATGGCGTTTTCCTTCTCAAGCACTATGGGCACGCAGGCGCCGCTGCTCATGAAGTTGGTAAGTTCGTCAAAAAATGGTTTCTCGCGGTGGACGGCGTAAAAACCGCCTGCCGTTTGCTTTGTCAGGCGGGTCATTTTGAGCGCCTTGACGGTGAATCCGGCTTCCTGGATCCGGCGGATCACCTCGCCGATCAGACCTTTGCGGACACAGTCGGGCTTGAGGATAGCCAGTGTTCTTTGTTTCGCCATAGTACTTTATCGTTCTACTGTTAAAAAGTGATGGTTTGCAATTGTTTTGTCACATTCAGGTAAATATACGCCCTTTCCGCCAGAACTTCCTTTTTTTCATTTTGATGGTGGATGTGTGGCGTGAACCAAGATGATCGTATATTCTGTATCCGTAATACTCAATAAAATGACTACATCAGAAACGATAGACCCGTCCAGGCTTGAGATCAAAGTCGTCTCGGGCCGGGATCTGCTCCCGCACATGGAGGCCCTAGCACGGCTCCGCATCTCCGTGTTCCGCGCCTTTCCCTACCTGTACGACGGGGACATGGAATACGAAAAAAAGTACCTGTCCACCTACATGGACAAGCCCGATGCCATGACGGTGCTGGTCCTTGACGGCGGCAAGGCGGTCGGCGCCTCCACCGCCCTCCCGCTCATTGACGAGACCGACGAAGTGATAAGGCCTTTTGTCGACAAGGGCATTGCACCGAAAGAGGTGTTCTACCTCGGGGAGTCGGTGCTGGAACCCACATACCGGGGCATGGGGTTGGGCGTCCGCTTCTTTGAAGAGCGGGAGAAGTTCGCCCGCATGAAGGCAGGCGCCCCACCGCAGGGTGACGGCAAACCATGGCGGCTTCTGGCATTTTGTGCCGTGGAGCGTCCGGCCGGACACCCCATGCGTCCCGCCGGCTACGTGCCGCTGGACCGGTTTTGGGAAAACCGCGGATACCGGAAACAAACCGGCATGCAGACCACCTTTTCGTGGAAGGACCTCGGGGATGCCGGGGAGTCGCGCAAGCCTATGACCTTCTGGCTGAAGGAGCTTGCGAAATAAAAGCAGCCGGTATCCGACGTTCGGAAACCGGCTGCTTGCGGAGACAAACAGAAAGTGCAGGACGGACCGCCTGACAGGGTTTCCATCCTTCTGTAACAGGCGCCACCCGACCGGAATAAAAGTCGGGACTGATACCTGGACATGCCTGCCAAGACCTGACTGGCAGGCAAGATTACTTGTCGGTCAGGCTGGTGATGCCGGGCAGCTCCTTACCTTCAAGATATTCCAGGCTGGCACCACCGCCGGTGGAAACGTGCGACACCTTGTCGCTGAGCCCGGCTTTTTTGATGGCTGATGCGGAATCACCGCCGCCGATAATGGTGATGGCGCCGTTTTGGGTAGCCGTGCTCATGGCCCCTGCCACGGCGAACGTACCCTTGGCAAACGCATCCATCTCAAAGACACCCATCGGTCCGTTCCAGATCACTGTTTTGGCATCCATGATCTCATCGCCGAACAGCTGGGACGATTTCGGACCAATATCCAGGGCCATCCAGTCATCCTCGATACCATCCTGCGCCACCACCTTGCTTTCGGTATCCTCCTTGAATTCCCTGCCAATGACGGAGTCGACCGGAAGCATGATCTCAACCTTGTTGGCCTTCGCTTTCTCTAGCAGCGCCGCGGCCAGTTCCACCTTGTCCTCTTCCAGCAGCGACTTGCCGATCGGCAGGCCGAGGGCCTTGAAGAAGGTGTAGGTCATGCCGCCGCCTATGATGATGGTGTCCACTTTGCTGAGCAGGTTCTCTATGACCCCGATCTTGTCGGACACCTTGGCGCCGCCCAAAACCGCCACAAACGGACGCTTCGGCTTCTCGACGCTCTCCTGGAGGTAGTCGATCTCTTTCTGGAGGAGGAACCCGGCGGCGGCCGGCTGCAGGTACTCGGTGATGCCGGCCACGGAGCTGTGCGCGCGGTGGCTGCTGCCGAATGCGTCATTTACGAAAACGTTGCCGTGGGTGGCCAGCGCCTTGGAGAAGTCAGGGTCGTTTTTTGTTTCCTGTGGATGGAAACGGACGTTTTCAAGCAGTACGATCTCGCCTGCAGAGGCTTTGCCAACAGCTTCCTCGGCTTTGGGACCGATGCAGTCCTCACCGAACCAGACTTTGCATGAAACCAGCGACGCAAGGTGTTCCGCCACCGGTTTGAGGCTGAATTCGGGCTTGGGTTCCCCTTTTGGACGTCCCAGGTGGCTCAGGAGCACCAGTTTGGCACCCGCATCGATGACGTGGTTGATGCTCGGCAGCGCCTGGCGGATCCGATTGTCGTCACCAATCACGCCTTCCTTTAGCGGCACGTTGAAATCCACACGCATTACGACCGTTTTTCCATTCAGGTCCAGATCTTTTAGAGATAATTTTGCCATCGTTAATGTTTCCTTTAGAATTAACCTTTTATATTAACACCAATCTTTTTTAAGATAAAAAACCGTTTGGATATGATAACCGTTTGAAATGTATTTCTTGTGAAAAACGCACATCCGCAAGGGCATGCAGCATCCGCAAGATACTAAATCAACGGCATATCATGCCCGCTGCAACCGATTATTATTCAAGCTTTCGGCTCCATGCAAACAGTATACCTTGATAACGCCGCCACATCCCCCATCGATCCCGAAGTGGTGGAGACCATGATCCCCTTCCTCAGGGAGGATTACGGCAACGCCGCATCCATCCACCATCTCGGACGCAAGGCAAGCGTGGCCGTGGAGTCGTGGCGCAGCCGGATCGCCCGGATTATCGGCGCCGAGGGTGCCGAGATCATCTTCACCAGTGGCGGCACCGAGAGCAACAACGCCGCCATTTTCGGCACTCTGGAACACTCCACCCGGAAGCGGATCGTCTCGGCGCGAAGCGAACACAGCGCGGTGCTTTATCCGCTGGAACAGGCGGCGAAGTTGGGATACGAGGTAGTCTTTGCCGAACTGGACGAGGCGGGCAGGGTGCAGCCCGCCGCGCTGGAAAAAGTGCTGGATGACAACACCGCCCTGGTCTCGCTGATGCACGTCAACAACGAAACAGGGGCCGTCAACCCGATCGCGGAGCTATCCGCCCTGTGCCGAAGCCGGGGCATCCCCTTTCACTGCGACACGGTGCAGGCCATCGGCAAGATCTCGGTGGATGTGGACGAGCTGGGGGTGGATTTCCTGAGCATGAGCGCCCACAAGTTCCACGGCCCCAAAGGTGTGGGCGCCCTGTACGTGCGATCGGGCACACCGTGGTCGGTCTGGATGCACGGCGGTACCCAGGAGCGTGGCCGGCGGGCCGGCACGCTCAATGTTGCGGGCATCGTCGGGCTCGGCAAAGCGCTGGAAGTGGCCCACGAGCACATGGAGCGGAATACGGAGCATATCACCGCCCTGCGCAACCGCATGGTGCACGGACTGCGCGAGGCGCTCGGACCGCAGGTGCGTTTCAACGGCGACCCCGAAGGCGGCATCCCGCATATCCTCAGCGTGACGGTCACCGACGCCGGCATGCAGCCGCTGGATGGCGAAATGCTGCTGCTGAACCTGGACATCGAAGGGGTCTGCTGCTCCAACGGCTCGGCCTGCACCTCAGGCACCATCAAACCATCGCACGTGATGCTGGCGCTGGGCTACGATGAGGCCATGGCCAAATCCACCCTGCGGTTCAGCCTGAGCAAAATGAACAGCCCGGAGGATGTGGACAAGGCCGTGCAGGCACTGGCCGATGTGGTGGCCCGCCATTCCGTTGCCTGAGCGGCGACGGAATCACAATCCGCCCTCTTCCGACTATGTACAGTCTCACTCCACGTGCAGCACATCGAGCACAGGCGTGATCACTAAGCTTTGCCGCTGTCGCCCCCTTCCTCCTTGTATCTCTCACGGCACTCCTTGATGATCTTCTCGGCCACTTCGCGATCGTACCAGCCGTCGGTGCCGGTCTTCTTGTCCTCGAGATCCTTGTAGACCTGGAAAAAGTGCTCGATTTCGTGGAGCAGGTGCGGCGGGGCATCGTCGCGCGTCTCGATATGGTTCCAGAGCGGGTCGCGCACCGGCACGCACAGGATCTTCTCATCCGGGCCCTTTTCATCCCACATCTTGAACAGCCCGATCGGCTTGGCCTCGATCATGCAGCCCGGGAAGGTCGGCTCCGTGACCAGCACAAGCGCATCCAGCGCGTCCCCGTCCAGGGCCAGGGTCTCGGGGATGAACCCGTAGTCGCTGGGATAATGCACCGCCGAAAAAAGCATCCGGTCGAAAACGATGCGCTTGGTATTTTTGTCGTATTCGTACTTGTTGCGGCTTCCCTTGGGGATTTCGATCATTACGGTGACGCTTTTTATCTCGTAAGTCATAGCGATTGTTTTGCTGGATGGTTGTCTGTTCCTGATTCCCGGGGACACCCGAATTTCGGGTAAATGTCCCTTTTTTGTGGTAAATTTCCGGCGGTGGCCGGCGGTATCTGTTCACGGATCCGATCCGGATACAAATTTAGCAATACTGCCCGTTAGTACCCAATTATCATTCAATAATCGAAAGCCATGGCCGGACCCGCAACGGAAGACCTTATCACCGAGGTGACCGAAATTTTCCGCAACTACCTCAAAGAGAAAAAACACCGCCAGACACCCGAGCGTTTGATGGTACTGGAAGAGATTTACCGGGCGGGCGGACACTTTGACGCCGACGACATGTATTTCCGCATGAAGAACATCGGCTACCGCGTCTCCCGGGCCACGGTTTACAACACCCTGGACCTGCTGCTGGAGTGCGGCCTGGTGCAGCGTCACCAGTTCGGCAAGAACCAGTCCATTTACGAGCGGGCCTACGCCTACCGGCAGCACGACCACATGATCTGCAACAAATGCGGCAAGGTGATTGAGTTCTGCGACCCGCGCCTGCAGGAGATCAAGAACATGATGGAGAAGATACACGGGTTCAAGGTGGATGGGCACTCACTGCAGCTCTACGGCACCTGCAGTAATCCCGATGAGTGCGAACAGGAAGAGGAGACGTTTCCCGGAAAATCCGAGGCGGCCGCATCAAAAAAAGAGTGATCCGGGTGCAACGATCGCGGAAGCAGCGATCCCGGGAGTAGTGCTACAGAAGGGAAAGGCAAGGAATGAAATAATTCGGGTGGATGGATCCCTTAGCCGATCGACGTTTCGCTGATGAACTTGCGAGCGGCCCAGCGGCTCCCCCAAAGTCCCATAATGAGCGACAGCAGCACCAGGGCGCCAATCAGGTAGTACCACCGTTCAAACGGCCAGGCCAGTACGCCGAACTGCGGCAGATAGAACGGTATGACCAGCTCGAATATCAGCCAGTGCAGGCCGGTGGCGATGACCGCGGCCAGCAGCCCCTGCAGGAAGCCTTCCATGAGGAAGGGCCGGCGAATGAACGAGTTGGTGGCGCCCACAAGCTTCATGGTCCGGATGATGTTGCGCTTGGCGTAAATGGTCAGGCGAATGGTGTTGAACACCAGCACGATGGCCGTGAACAGGATCAGAAATCCGATTCCCGCCCCGCCCATGACCAGCAGCTCCAGCCGCTCCTCCAGTGTTTCGAGCAGCTGCTGGTTGAACACCACCTCATCCACCCCCTGGAACTGCTCCACCTCGTTGATGATGATGCGGATATCGGCCGCGTTTGCTTCGGGCGCGAACTGCAGCCGGAACGACGCTGGCAGGAAATTCAGATCGGCCAGCGACTCCCCTTCGGCACCGAACTCTTCGCGGAAAATGCGTCCCGCCTCCTCTTTGCTGATGTATTCGGCTTCGGTGACCAGCGGATAGGCGCGCAGGTCGGCCGCAATGCGGTTTGTGCGTTCCTGGCTCACATCCAGAAGAAATACTTCCACCTCAATGGATTGCTTGAGCGCATTCACCACCTGGTAGGCGTTGTAGCCCACCCGGCCCAGGACCCCGACCATCAGCACGGCAATGACAAGGGCCGTGACCGAGGTAAAACTGGCCAGTTTGGTGCGCCGGAATCCCGAAACGCCTTCTTTTATAACATAGGAAACACTCATAAACGGGATGTCTGCTCCGTCGGTCGGGGTGGATAATCAGTTGCGCAGCACCCAACGGATGCCGAACCGCAGCCGGTTGGGGGGCATCGGCTGCCAGGCTGTCTCAAAATAGCCCGGAATCAGCCAATTATCCAGCGCATTTTCCACCCGGAAAAGGAAAATGGCGTTCCGGACCCGCGCGGTCACGTCAAAATCCATCCGGACAAATTCCGGGAGCGGCTGGCCTTCGATAACGTCGGGCGACGGGTGCCAGGAATTGGAGTCCCAGTAGTCCATGGCGGGGTTGTACTGCTGCGACCGGTACAGCGTGGGCGAGGCCTGCACATAAAAGCCCGCCTTCAGGAAGGCCGCCTGGTTGTAGATGTAGTTTTTGTAGTAGACGGATGCGCGGGTCCAGATGCGCTGGCCGCTGCGGTCCAGCAGCTGGCTCTCGGGCACCGTACTGTCAGAAAAATATTGGAGGAAAGTGTTGGATATGGAAAACTCCAGCCGGTTTCCGTCGTAGCCGAGCCAGGCCGTGGCACCGGCGGCAAGGTGCGGGTCGGGCTGGACGAATACGCTGTCGATGCCGATCAGGATCGGGTTGCGGTGGTGGCTGGCATGCAGCTCGGCACCCGCGGTCCACCTGCGGGTATCCAGGCGGATCCCGGCCACACCGCGGTGGATAGTCTCGTTGCCCAGTCCGGAATTGCCGGTTATGGTCGCGTTGATGCGGTAAAGGTGTCCGGGACGGGGCATCTGCTCTCCAAAAGCGTAGGACCCGTATACGGATAGGCCGCGGATCAGCCGCCAGTCGATCCCGGTGCCGATCTCGGCGTCAGCGTGCCCATCTGTACGCCACCCCGACTGCAGCCATCCGTATAGCCGGGACCGGTTCGGCAGTGGCAGCGAGAGCGTGCCCCGTGCCTCCGTATAGACCCAGGATGTGATGTCCATGGTATTGAAACGGTCCTGATCGATCACCGACCATTCCGAATAAAGATCGCCCTGGAATGCGATGGGACCGAGCGCCAGGTGCTTGCGTCCGGCCGCACCGGTCGTCAGCGTGCGCACAGAAGAGCTGTCGATGCTGTCATAGTGGAACCGCCGGTAGCGGTCATGGTACAGGGAGATCCGGGTGGATGCCGGCCTGTCCTGGTCCGTCCGGTGGTAAGCGGTCACCCGAAACAGGGAGTTGCGGACCGATGACCGGCCCTGAGGCTCATCGGGCACGGCTTCGAAACGGTTGAACAGGAAATTGAACATGTCGTATGGACGGTAATTCTCCGGCTCGCCCAGCTGGATACCGTTGTAGGAGAACCCGCCTTCCACCATCCACGAATCATTCAGGAAATGGTAGAGTGTGACCTCGGCGTTGCGTCCGCCCATGGTGCGGTTCCGGTAACTTTCCCCCTCATTCTTCCCCCAGTAGGCCATGGAGATATTGGTGGATGGGGTGATGTTCCTGGCAAGGAATCCCTCGGTGCTGCGGTAATCGAAGGTGGTCTGTTCGTAGTTGATGAAGGTGAGCGGACGGCTGACGTGGTACCGGATCGTCTGGAATTCGGATTGGTAGCGGATCGGCAGGGTGTTTTCGTGGACCGTGGCAATGCGGCTGTAGTGCGGCAGCCGTTTGCGGTTGGCGGACCCGAAAATGCGCTCGTTCAGTGGAATGCCATCGCGGAGCAGCCGCTGGTGGCGCGGTTCATGGGCACGGATCACAAAGCCGTCGTTGCGTCCCTGTCCGCCAAGCTGGGACGAGATGACACCGGGCTGGCGCGAGACCCACTCACCCTGGTCGGACCACAACTCCCAGCGGCTCAAGCTGTCGGTAGTCACCAGCCGGAACGACAGGGGATCGCGCATGACCAGCGGGGTCACAGGATCGTGACGGCGCACGGGGTCCACCGGGCCCGGATCCTCGACTGCCAGAGTATCCTGGGGTATGGCTTCGGGATCAAACCGGTCCTGATCGGGGTCGATGATCGGCTCTTCGTCGGCTTCCTCTTCCTCTGGCGGGTCATCGGGGGGATCTTCTGGCGGGTCATCTTGAGGATCGACGGGGCTGTCCGGAGGCGGCAAACTATCCGGTGGGATGTCAGGCTGGCGCTCCTGAGGAAGGCTGTCAGGCGGTATTTGGGGTGTGCGATTTGGTGGATTGGCTGGGCTGTCCGGCGACGGCTCCTGCGGGCGGTCAGGCGCCTGCTCCAGGGTATCGGCGGCAACCGCAATATATCCCTCTCCCGGCAGGCCTGCGGCCGCGGGTGCCTGAAAAAAAAGCATGAGGGAGAGCAGGATGATCACGATATGTCCGTGGTTGTCTGAGTTGTCTGACGCCTGTTACTGGTTTCGTTGATCTGCCGCATGGACGACTTCCGGATGATACGGAAATCCGTTGATACCGGTGACATGCCTCCGGAGCAGATCCATGGCGGCGGCAAAACTGCGCTCCTTGTTGACCAGCCGCTCGGTCGTGAAATGATAACGGCACGCAAGGTGGGCGCCGTCGGCCGACCAAAACCCGATCCAGACCGTGCCCACCGGCTTGTCGGGGGTGCCGCCGTCCGGGCCGGCAATGCCCGTGGTGCTGATCCCGAAATCCGTCCCCAGCCGCCCGGCCACTCCGCGCGCCATGGCCAGCGCCACCGGAGCGCTCACCGCCCCGTGCCGCTCCAGCACGGCCGCATCCACCCCGAGCTGGCTTACCTTTACCTCGTTGCCGTAGGCCACAACACCCCCCGCAAAGCACCGGCTGCTGCCCGGCACATCCGTCAGGGCATCCGCCAGGTAGCCGCCGCTGCAGCTCTCGGCCACGGCGAGCGTCTTTTTCTGCGCCGTCAGCAGTTCCACCATGCGCCCGGCCAGCGACTGCCGGTAGTCCTCCGAAAAAACGAACGTCCCGGCCGTCCCGCGCAGCCATTCGGCGAATCGGGCAAACGTATCGGCCGACTCGCCGTTGACCTGGCTGATGCGGATGTCCACGCCCTGCGGGTGCGGAAGGAAGGCGATGTCGACGTCCGGCGGGATGCGCTGCTCCAGCCCGGCGAGCAGGCGGTCGCTCAGGTCGCTTTCGCCGATGCCGGTGGTGCGGAAATAGTGCTGCAGCACGCGCCGTTCCGACTTTTTCCAGCGTTTTTCCAGCTCCGGCACCAGGCGCTGCGATGTGATGTGATGCAATTCGTAGGGCACTCCGGGCATGGCGGCCACCAGCTTGCCGTCGACGTCGAAGAGCAGTCCCGGCGCGGTCCCCAGGTCGTTGAACAGCACCGTGGCGCGCGAGGGCACATCGGCCTGGGCCATGTTCACCTCGCCGGGCTCGCGTCCGCGCTTCCGAAAATAGTCCGAAACGTGCGCCAGCACGCGGTCATCGCGGACCAGCGTATCGCCGAAAACCTCCAGCAGCGCCAGTTTTGTGACGTCGTCGCGGGTGGGGCCCAATCCACCCGAAACAATAACCAGGTCGTGCTCCGCCCGGAGCTGCCTGAGGGCCGCGACGATCCGGTCCAGGCGGTCGGGCACCGTCAGCACCGTCTCGCAAGGCACGCCCACCCCGCGCAGGGTGCGCCCGAGCCAGGAGGCGTTGGTGTTGACGATATCGCCGTTGAGCAGTTCGTTGCCAACGGTGAGGATGGCCGCGGAATGGGTGGATGGGTCTGCGGTTGGCATAAAGATGGTTTTCGGGGATCGGATTGGTCTAAAAATAGGATTTCTGGCGCTTCAAACGAACGGTATTTTACGAATGCGGGGCGGGATGCTGACCGGGTTCCGGAGCAGGATCCGGACCGCCGGACCGGCTCCGTCTGCCACCGGTTTTCCTTAAAAAGAAATGTGCTAGCAGAGTGGCACAACTTTTTTATCTTTGACTCTGTGAAACGAGTACCGAATATATTAAGTGCCTCCCGAATAGTCCTGGCGCCGCTGTTTATCTACCTGTACCTCCAGGATTCGCTGATCCTGGCTGGATTGGGCATGGTGGTGTTCATTTTTGCCGCAATTACAGATTATCTGGATGGCTACTACGCCCGTCGCTACAACTCATCGTCCAGCCTCGGGAAGTTCCTGGACCCGCTGGCGGATAAATTCCTGACCTTTGCGGGATTCATCTGCCTGCCCTTCATCGACCCAGTCCAATTCCCCTGGTGGATCATCGCAATAATCCTTTTCCGTGATATATTTGTGACAGGATTGCGGGTCTGGTCTGACCACAGGAGCCTGCCCATGCAAACCCGGTATTCGGCCAAGGTGAAGACCCTTGTTCAGATGATCTTCCTGTACCTTGTGCTGTTCGTCGGGCTGCTGTTCAAAGCCGGCGGCACGGTAGGAGATCTGGCGGGTATGCTGCTTCAATCGGGCGTGCTGGGATGGCTGTTTTTAGCCGTCATGTTTGTAACCGTCTACACGGCATTTGAATACATTTGGATCAACAGGAGGCTTTTCACGAGTGCATCCCAAAAAATTTAACCTCTCCGTTCTGGCCGGGAGCGTGTTCTACATCGGCTTCCTGCCGAAGTTCCCCGGCACCTGGGGCAGCCTCTTCGCCCTGCCGCTGATCTGGCTGGCCTCGGTATACATCCACCCGCTTTTCGGCCCGCTGCTGCTTGTTGTGCTGTTTTCGCTGGCGACCCTGCTCTCGGCCCGCGGCATCGAGAAGGCCTACGGGCCCGATCCTGCCCAGTGCGTCTCCGACGAGTTTGCGGGCCAGGCCGTGGTGTTCCTGTTCATCCCCATCTACGCCAGCTGGGAGTACAATCTGCTGGTCTTTGCGGCCGGTTTCCTGCTGTTCCGCTTCTTCGACATCCTCAAACCGCTCGGCATCGGTGCCATCCAGAATACTGACGGCGGATGGGGGGTCCTGCTGGATGACATTCTGGCAGGCATGTATGCGCAAATGTGTCTGTTATTTATTATATTTATTGTCTTATAGATTTTTCTGTCCTGCACCGGCAAAACTCAGGGAGAGACCAGGTGCAACAGAACCTGACAGCAGCTTTTACACGCATACGATATGATTATAGATCAACAATTTGCCCGGGAACTGGCCGGTGATCTGCTGGACATCAACGCCGTCCTGCTGCGGCCCGACAACCCATTTGTCTGGTCGTCGGGATGGAACTCACCCATTTACTGCGACAACCGGCTCACTATCGTCTATCCGGAGATCCGGAAGAAGATCTCTGAAAAACTGGCCGAAATCGTCACCGAACATGTTGGCCGGGTGGATGTGATCACCGGCACCGCAACGGCAGGCATCCCGCACGCCGCCTGGGTGGCCGACCGGCTCAACAAACCCATGTCCTACGTGCGGGCCAGGGCCAAGGCCTACGGCATGGGCAACCAGATCGAAGGCCGGGTGCGCAAGGGAGAGTCCACGGTCGTGATCGAAGACCTGATCTCCACCGGCACATCGGCCATCTCCGTGGTGGAGGCGCTCCAGTTCATCGGGGCCAACGTAAAGGGGCTCCTGACCATCTTCACCTACGGGTTCGATGTCTCCAACCAGGCCATTGCCGATCATGACATCCCGTTTTACACGTTGACGGACTATGCCACGCTTGTGGATGTGGCGCTTGAAAAAGGCACAATCCGCGAGAGCGATGTTGCGTTCCTGAACCAGTGGCGGAAGCATCCGGACACCTGGCCGGATCCTGTAAGCTGACCTTCCGGGGCCGGCGACGGCGCACGGCCGTATCCATCCACCCCGCAAGAAATACAACAAAAACGAAGGACTGTTTTGGCTGAAAAAACCTTTTACATCGAAACCTACGGCTGCCAGATGAACTTCGCCGACTCGGAGATCGTCAACGCGATCATGGTCGAGCGCGGCATGAAACCGGTCGGCGAGCCCGAGCTGGCATCCCACATCTTCATCAACACCTGCTCCATCCGCGAAAACGCCGAGCAAAAGGTGTGGAACCGGCTCACCTATTTCCGCTCGCTCAAGCAGAAGCGGCGCGGCGATATGGTGGTGGGGGTGCTGGGCTGCATGGCCGAGCGGCTGCGCGAGCGTTTCCTGGAGAAGGAGAAACTGGTGGATATGGTGGTCGGCCCGGACGCCTACCGCGACATCCCGCATCTGCTTT
>SLNO01000106.1 GCA_007132975.1 Balneolales bacterium | reverse complement strand
CTCATGCTCACCCCCGCCGCCACCATGGCCGACGCCATGCGCAACGTCTCAGGCGTCAACACATCCAGCAGCCTCGGGTTCTTCACCATGCGTCCCAGCGTAACCGTCCGCGGTCTCTCCGGCGAAGAGCAGAGCCGCACCCTGGTGCTGATCGACGGCGTGCCCATCAACAACACCGACAGCGGCGGGGTCAACTGGAACAGCATCAGCACGGTCAATGTGCAGCAGGTCGAAGTGTACAAAGGCCCCGGATCTTCCCTCTACGGCAGCAACGCCATGGGCGGCGTCATAAACATCATCACCCGCAGGCCCGTGGAGCCCTTTTCGGCCGCGGCCGGTATCTCCTACGGCACTTTCAATACGTGGCGCGGCAATCTGAGCCTGACCGCGCGTCCCGCCGACCGGGTGAGCGTCCACCTGCACGGATTCCTGACCGACAGTGACGGGTACAACCCCGTGCCCGAATCCGACCGCAACGACCCCGACTTCACCGTCCCGCGTTATATTGAGGATATGGGCCTGCATTCCAAGGTCACCTGGAGCCTCAGTGAGCTGGCCGAAGTGACCGCCGTCTACGATTACTTCCAGAACGAGCGCGGCGAGGGCACCGTGATCGTCGAACCAGGCATGTACCGCAGATTCGACAAGAACCGTGTACGCCTGGGCGTCCGCGGCGAACGCAACGCCTTCCGCTACTCCCTGAACAGCTTCTTCCAGCGGGAGGATTATTTCCGCGTGAGCGAACGCGGCACCCCCGGTCAGGATTACTCGCGGTTCAACGTGGAATCGGACCGCGACGACATGGGTGCAACCCTCGACCTGTTCCACGATGCCGGCGGCACCCACGCTCTCACCGGCGGCCTGGAATTCCGGCTCGGCTCGGTCGACGGCGGCGACTTCTACCAAACCTCCGACGATGAGGTCGTCAACCGTGGGAAAATGAGCTTCCTGGCTGGATATCTGCAGGATGAGATCAGCCTTCTCGACCGTCGCCTGCATCTGCTCCTCGGGCTGCGGTACGATTATGTGACGTACTTCGATGGTTACTTCCGCGCCACCGAGGGCATCATGTTCCGTGGCGAACCGCTGGCCAGGTACAATGACGACAACATCGAAAGCAACAACTGGTCCACCTTCAGCCCGCGTGTGGCCCTGCGCTACACCCCCTCGGATCTTGTCAGCGGATACGCCTCGTATGCCCGCGGTTTCCGCGCCTCCATCCTGGATGATCTGTCGCGCACCGGTATTTTCCGCGGACGCATCAAGATCGCCAACCCGGAACTGGGCCCCGAGACCCTCGACAATTTTGAATTCGGGCTGGATGTGCGCCCGTTCTGGCGGCTTTCCATCTCGCCTACCGTTTTCTACTCGCACGGCAACGATTTCCTGTACTTCGTCTCCTACGAAACAGCGGACGGATCCCAGGTCTGGCGACGCGAAAACGTCTCGTCGGTACGGATGGGCGGCACCGAACTCGACGCCCGCTATTTCCTGAGCGATGCGCTGACGCTCACAGCCAGCTACACTTACTACCTTTCCGAGATCCTCTCCTTCCCCGACAACCCCGAACTGGAAGGCAAGGAATTGACCTACACACCTCGTCATCAGGCAAGGGCTATGTTGCAGTGGCGCAATCCGATAGCTGATTTGGGACTTACCGCACACTACAAGGGTTCCCAGTTCACCAGCGACGACAACAACGCGGGCGGCGACGGCAGCCCCGAAATCGACGCCTGGACCACCTTCGATCTTATGGTCTCGCGGCGCTTCATGGATAGCCTCACCGCATCGGTCCAGGTCATCGATATCCTGGACAATCGCTACCTGGAGACCATCGATGTGCTGTCGCCCGGCCGGATGATCCACCTGAGCCTCAGCTATGACTTCACGCGCTGATCATTTGACCCTCCTTTACCGGTCCGTATCATCTGAAATTGTGATTTCCATACTTTCAGTGATACGGGCGGTCAAGGTACCGTATGCTGCCATGGCCCTGCTGCTGGCCGGCATTGTATCTGCCGGCATCGTGCTGGCCGGATGCAGTGACTCCGGACACAGCGATATTGATCCCGGCACACACCCTCCACCTCAGCGCTGGTCTGTAGCTCCGGGATCCGAACCCGGCACGCTCACCGTCCGCGACATGCTGGGCCGCACCGTCGTAGTACCCGAGCAGATCGAAAGCGTCATCGCCCTGCGCGCCGGCGCTCTGCGCATGCTCGCCTACCTCGACGCCGTAGACCTGGTGGTAGGGATTGAGGAGCCGGAACGCCGCTCCGACCGGCCCTACCTCTCCGCTTATCCGCAGCTGCGCGAGCTGCCTCCGGTCGGCCCTCACATGGGAGGCGATCCCGAGCTGCTGGTGGCCGCCAGACCTGATCTCCTTTTCCTCACCTTTACCAGCCGCGGACAGGCCGACGACCTCCAGTCGCGCACCGGCATCCCGGTCATCGGTCTGGAATACGGTAACTTCTCCGACGAGCGCGAACTTTTTTTCTCCTCCCTCCGCCTTAAGGCTGCCCTTATCGGCCGCACTGGCCGCGCCGATTCGCTCATCGCCGGCATCAACGCCTCCATATCCGAGCTTGCCATCCGCACCTGCCTTGTCCCGGACGATGAGCGTCCGCGCACCTATGTCGGCGGGGTATCCTATCGCGGTCCGCGCGGCATCAACTCCACCGAGCCGTTTTATCCGCCGTTCCGGTTCATCAACGCCCGCAACGTGGCCGGCGATTTGCCCGCGCGGTTGATCAACCCCATCCAGGGAACCTACATCGACATCGAACAGCTCATTGTCTGGGACCCTGACGTGCTTTTTGTGGATCTCTTCAGTCTGCGCACGGCGGGACCGGATATCCGTCCGGGCACCCCGCTTGCCCGCTCGCTCAGTGCCATCCGCAACGGGGAGGTCTACGGTGTGCTTCCCTACAACAACTACGCCGCCAACTACGAAGCCATTCTCGCCAATGCCTGGTATGCTGCCACGGTTTTATATCCCGATCGGTTTGCCGATATTGTCATCTCCGAAAAGGCGGACGAGATCTTCCATCTGTTCCTGGACAAGCACATTTATGATGACATTCGCGCACAGTACGGTGGTTTCCGGCGCCTGCACCCGGAGCAACTTTGACAGCTGTCAAAGTAACCCAAGCGGCATGGCCTATGCGCCAATGAACATCCAATAAACGCGAACATGAACGCACAAAGCGTCCTTGCCCGGTACAGCCGGCACATACGCAACCGTCTGCTCTTCATCGCCCTGGTGATGGTTGGCATCGCTGTGGTCGGCATGGTTGCCATAGTCTCGGGCGCCGCCGGCATCGGGTACCGCGATGTGATCGCCGTCTTTTCAGGCGATGCCGACACCGCCACCCGACAGATCGTCATGCAGATCCGCATGCCGCGGGTGCTGGCCGCCCTGCTGGCCGGTTTCGCGCTGTCGGTCTCCGGTGCCGTGATGCAGAGCATCCTGCGCAACCCGCTGGCCTCGCCGTTCACCCTCGGCATCTCCGGCGCGGCGGCGTTCGGGGCCGCATTCGCCATCGTGGTGCTGGGCGCCGGCAGCATGGTCGACGCCGGGTCGCTGTATCAGGACGCGGCCGAATCCACCCGAAACGGACTGATCATGCGCCTGGGCGACCGCTACCTGATCATGGGTTCGGCCTTCGTCTTCAGCCTTGCCAGCACGTTTTTCATCCTGGCCATCGCGCGGTACCGCGGCGTGACGCCCGAGGTGATGGTGCTGTCGGGCATCG
>SLNO01000024.1 GCA_007132975.1 Balneolales bacterium | reverse complement strand
TCGGTCTGGTCCAGCACGTGGAGGATGTCTTCTGCGGAATAGTCTTTCAGTCCAAGCAAATGCCGGTGCGGAAAAACGTAGGTTGCATCCTCGGTCGGGGTCACGGTCGCGGCTCCTCTTCTTTGTCGACGACCAGCACAGCTTGCCGTCCGTCCTGTTCCTGGGTGAGCACCCGGATCTCCTCGTTGAGATGGGTGGGTACGTAGATCCCGACGTAGTCGGCGGTGACCGGCAACTCGCGGTGACCGCGGTCCACCATGCAGCAGAACCGAACGCTGGCCGGACGCCCGAAGCTCATCAGCGCATCCATCGCAGACCGCACCGTACGCCCCGTGTAGAGCACATCATCCACCAGGATCAGATCCATTCCGAAAAGGTCGAACGGGATGTCGGTGATCTGCACGGTCGGGATTTTCATCTTGGTGCGGAAATCGTCGCGGTAGAAGGTGGTGTCGAGCACGCCCAGCGGCAGGTCCACCGAAAATCGCTCTTTGATGATACCGTGGATGCGGCGGGCGATATCCACCCCGCGGGTCTGCATGCCGATGATGGCCAGCGTATCGAGGTTGTCAAACGGTTCCACGAACTGATGGGCGAGCCGCATGTAGGTGCGGTCGATGTCCTCGGCAGTTAGCAGGGTTTGTGCCATGTGGTGCAGACCGTTGGTGACCCTGGCCGGATCCCTGTGACTCCGGGATGCCGGACCGGTGAGCACCGGTTGTTCGGAAAATGATTTTCGGGTTTGTTGACCGCGGATAAATTACCACTCGGCGCGCACTTTGACAACCTGCGGTTTGTTGAATTAAATAAAAATCCGGCTTGGTTCGAATGGCAACGAATGATAATACCGATTTAGGTGTTCGGGTTCGGTAATCTGGAAACAGATAGCTGTAATGATGATGTTTGATAATCGATAGTCCTTGAGCGGGCATCTTCTGGACAAGCACGAGTTCGATCACTTACGTCACTTGTTATCAATGTGACCTTATGAATTTTAAATTGACTTAAATTCCATGACCGGCATTGCACCGGTCACACAGGAGCATGTTTAAAAACGTCATGGACATTCTATGTGACCTTATAAATCCAAAGTTTTAAACACATGAAATGTTCATGACCGGACATCTACCGGTCACACAGGAGGATGATTATAAACGTCATGGACATTCTATCTGACCATATAAATCCAAAATTTTAAACAGATGAAATGTCCATGACCGGACATCTACCGGTCACACAGGAGTATGATTAAAAACGTCATGGACATTCTATCTGACCATATAAATCCAACATTTTAAACAGATGAAAACCCAAATGGTTAGCGTAGACTTCTGGGATACGCTGGTCCGTGCCGATTCCAACGGCGAGAAGCGTACACAGGCCCGCATGAAAGCGTTGCGAACTGTATCGCGGCGCTACGACAAAGAACCTACCGATGAGGCTATCATTGAGGCGCGCAGGCATGTTTCACGGGCCTTTGATGAAGAGTGGTTAGGCAAGCAGCGGACCCAGTCGGCCGCCGAGCTGGTCCAGGCCATGCTCAACGTACTTGCCATACCGGCCAAGCCTGTCGAGGTTGACGAACTGACCGAAGCTTTTCGCGAGTCCCTGTTTGAGGGTCCGCCCCAGCTGGCCGAAGGCGTGCATGAAGCGCTGGCAAACCTCAGCCTCTATCTCCACCTGTCCATCATATCCGACACCATGTTCTCACCCGGATCGGTAATCCGGCGCTATCTCGATCAGCAGGGCGTGCTGCAGTACTTCGACGCCTTTGCCTTCAGCGACGAAACGGGTGTGAGCAAGCCGCACCGCAAGGCCTTCGAGACAGTCCTCCAGGCTACCGGCGCCCGGCCGGAAGATTCCTGGCACGTCGGCGACATGCTGAAGACGGACATCCGCGGCGCCAAATCACTGGGGATGCATGCCATCCTTTACACCGGTTTTGCTGGCGTTAATAAAACGGCTGAAACTCCCGATCCCGACTCTAACCAGCGACTGACCCCTGGTACATACGGTCTGACGAACGGGCAGGTTGACAACATGCCGGAACCTGATTTTGTTTGCGCCAGTTGGGAAAACGTGGCGGACATCCTCATTTCGGAGCTGGTGTAGCGTTACTCAGCTTTTGAACGTCAGCAGCAGGTGCGCCCCATCACGGCCTGTCATATGCAGATTGGCCGAAATCTGGCGTGAAAGGCCACGCACAATATTAAAGCCCAAATTGTTGCTTTTACCGGATATCACTTCGTCCGGAAGTCCCACACCATCGTCCATCACTTCAAGTTGATATTCATCCAATTCGCGGTCCTTTTTCAGTTTCAGGTGGATATTGCCGGACTCCCTTCCCCGAAATGCGTGTTTGTAGGCATTGGTGATCAGCTCATTGATGATCAGTCCACACGGAATTGCCGTTGTTATGTCAAGTACGGTGTTGTCACAATCAACATGCATAGAAATTCCGGACGAATCCGCCTCAAAGGTTTCCTTGATGGTTTCAACCAGCTGACGCACATAATCGCCCATCTCTACCCAGGCAAAGGTATCGGACTGGTAAAGTCTCTCGTGAACCAGCGCCATGGTCTTGATCCGACCTATGCTCTCCATGAACGGTTCCCTGGCTTCCTCGTCTTTTACATAGTCTGACTGCAGGGTCAGCAGAGCGGAAATAATTGCCAGATTGTTTTTCACCCGATGATGGATCTCCTTTAGCAGCACTTCCTTCTCCTCAAGTGATTCCCGGATCTGCCGATCTGCCTGAAGCTTTCCTTCGCGAAGCTTTTTGTTCTGTATCTCTCTTTTGACGGCCACAGGAACCCTTCGGAGGTTATCTTTCATCACATAATCCTGGGCTCCGGCAACAACGGCCTCCACCGCTATTTCCTCACCCACGGTTCCGGAAACAATGATAAAAGGGATGTCCATGCCGGTATTTTTAACGATCTCAAGAGCCGACAGTCCATCAAAGCCCGGCAGGTTGTAGTCGCTGATGATGATATCCCAAGTGTCGCTTTCGAGTGCTTCTTCCAGTGCAGCGGCAGATTCCACCCTGGTGCACTGAGCCTCAAGGCCGGCCTTTTGAAGCTCTACCTCAATTAGCTCGGCATCGACCGGCTCGTCCTCTATGATCAATACCTTGAGGGTTTCCCCCATGAGTTTCCTCCTCTGATTGATAGATTGTTTTTCCGAAAAAAAATGAATTCAAGTTCACCATGGTTCAACAGGATGGTCTCCTCTTTCCATCAGGCGTCACATTGCTCCCCAAAATCATAAAAAAGTACTGAAGTTGGTTTTCTCAGACCACATCATCGCGATCTCCGTTTAATCAAGGGTCCAACCCGATGTTAGCAGGATTTTCCTTTCCTGAATAATTTCATCCGTCTTTGACCGGATGAAAACTGCCTGATCAATAATGACTGTTATAATAAACTTTTATCCTGTAAGATAAAATATTCATGATCGTAGCCCGGACACACATGAGCATGATTAAAAATGGTATGGTCATTCTATGTGACCTTGTGAATCAATAATTTTTAAACACATGAACCGAAGGTCACGAAATGCTTTCCAGCTCTGTTCCGGTGTTTCATTTAAGAAGGGTAACGGTTATTTTTCAGCGCTGTTCCACCCTATGATTCTACACTTAATAAAAAGAAATTCATGAATATCCACGAGTACCAGGCCAAGGAGCTGTTGAAAGAATACAAGGTAGCCGTCCCTGAGGGCATCGCTGCTTTCACTGTTGAGGAAGCGGTCAAGGCCGCGGAGATCCTGAAGCAGCAGGGCACTACCCTTTTTGTTGTGAAGGCGCAGATTCATGCCGGAGGCCGCGGCAAGGGGCGCACCAAAAAGTCTGATGCCAAGGGTGTGATCCTGGCCAGGTCGGTCGGCGAGGTGCGCAATGCCGCCGAATCCCTGTTGGGCGACACGCTGGTGACCATCCAGACCGGTGAGGCCGGCAAGAAGGTCGAACGGCTCTATATCACCGACGGTGTGGACATCAGCCAGGAGTATTACGTGGGTGTGACGCTGGACCGCACATGCAACAGGAATGTGATCATGGTTTCTACAGAGGGCGGGGTGGAAATCGAGAAGGTGGCGGAAGAAACCCCGGAAAAAATCGTAAAGGAGTGGGTGGAGCCCGGGCTCCCGCTGCTTGGGCACCAGGCGAGAAGACTTGCTTTTGCCCTTGGGCTGTCCGGCGAACCGTTCAAAAAAGCCGTAAAGTTCATCATGGCGCTCTACAAGGCGTACGAAAAAACAGACGCCTCCATCATTGAAATAAATCCGCTGGCCCTCACGGCCGATAACGATGTGGTGGCCCTGGATGCCAAGATCAACTTCGATGACAACGCCCTGTACCGTCAGACCGAAATCAGCAAACTGCGTGACAAATCCGAGGAGGATCCGCTTGAGGTGGAGGCCGTGGAGTCGGACCTCAACTACATCAAGCTGGACGGCAACGTGGGTTGCATGGTCAACGGAGCCGGGCTTGCAATGGCCACCATGGACATGATCAAGCTGGCTGGCGGTGAGCCTGCAAACTTTTTGGATGTGGGCGGCGGCGCCAATGTGGAAACGGTGCGCAACGGATTCCGCATCATCCTCAAGGATCCCAATGTGGAAGCTATCCTGATCAATATCTTCGGGGGTATTGTTCGGTGCGACCGTGTTGCCAACGGCATACTGGAGGCTGTCAAGGATCCGGCCATCGCCAAAAAACTGAAATCCATGCCGCTGATCGTCCGGCTTCAGGGCACCAATGCCGAGGAAGGCAAAAAAATCATCGACGACAGCAACTTGAACGTGACTTCGGCGGTTCTGCTCAAGGAAGCCGCCCAGGAGGTTACCCGGGCCATCAGCGGGTAAAAAGCCCGGCTCACTCCGGCAGCCGCAGCCGCTTAACCGGCAGGCACCTTCATCCCCTCCATGACGGAACGGTAGTAGGCTTCGTACTGGTCCACAATCTGGTTGAGTTCGAAAACCTCAGCACGCTTCCGCGCGTTTTCGGCCAGCCGGCTTTGCAGTTTTTCGTCGCTCAGGATGGAGATGGCGTAATCGCCCATGGCGTCGGTATCACCCAGTTCGCACAGGTACCCGGTCTCCCCGTGGATATTGAGCTCGGGCAGCCCGCCTATGTCGGAACTGATGACCGGCACGCTGCAGCTCATGGCCTCGAGCGCGGCCAGGCCAAAGGTTTCGGATCCCGAGGGGATCAGGAACAGATCGGCGATAGACAGGATATCCTCAATTTTCTCCTGTTTGCCCAGAAAACGCACTTTGCCGCAGATTTTCAGCTCACGGCACCGCGACTCCACCTTGGCGCGGTCGGGACCGTCACCCACAAGAAGCAGGTGCGCCGGGATGCCGCTCTCCAGCACTTTGTGGAAGATTTCGACGGTGTCGCTGACCCTTTTGACCTCCCGGAAGTTGCTCACGTGCACCAGTACCTTTTCGCCATTGGGACACAGCGCTTTCTTGAAATGGCTCTTTTCCGATTTGCTGAACCGCTTCAGGTCAATGAAGTTGGGGATCACCTCGATTTTCTTCTCGATCTGGAACCGTTCGCAAGTCTCCTTGCGCAGGTATTCCGAAACCGCCGTCACACCGTCGCTTTTGTTGATGGAGAAGGTGACCACGGGGGCGTAGCTGGGGTCGCTTCCCACAATGGTGATATCCGTCCCGTGGAGGGTGGTGACTACCGGGATGCTGCGGCCTGTCTCACCGAGGATCTGTTTGGCCAGGTAGGCGGAGGTGGCATGCGGAATGGCGTAGTGAACGTGCAGCAGATCGAGCTTCTGGTACTTGATAATATCCACCAGATGGCTGGCCAGGGCCAGGTCATACGGGGGATACTCGAACAGCGGGTAGGCCGAGAAGGTGACCTCGTGGAAGGAGATATTTTCATGGAACTCGTCGAGGCGCATGGGCCGGGCGTAGCTGATAAAATGCACGTTGTGGCCGCGTGCTGCCAGCCCTTTTCCGAGTTCGGTGGCCACCACGCCGCTGCCGCCGTAGGTGGGATAGAGAACAATGCCGATGTTCATTCTGTAAATGGTTTGTATAAGTGGACGTGCCTGGAAACAGGTGCAATTGAAACGGGAGTCAAGGAACTGCCTTGATGCGCATGCCGCAGTTGCCCGGGCTCTCTCCGGGAAAAACGCCAACCCCCGGAATATCGTGCCAAGTTACGAAATTGATGCCAATAAACCGGGCAGAGTGGCCTTCAGAGCCCCGGCATCCGGCTAAAAAGACTGTTCCAATCAGAAAACTTGCTGGGATAATTCCACATAATGTATCATTTTGCATGGATAAACGTTTTTTCTGTGGGAAAAGTCACAATGGAAGTGATACCCTGGTTCGTTGTATATTTCCATGATAGGGAATTATTTCGCATGAGCGAACACCGGCGTGGCCGGCTCCCTCTATCAGAACCACACCGAAAAAGACTACCTGATCCACTGATCTTATGGCAGGACATTCCAAATGGTCCAAGATAAAGCGCAAGAAAGCCGGCAATGATGCCGCCCGCTCCAAGGTTTTCAGCCGCATACTCCGCGAGATCACCATCGCCTCCCGTCTGGGTGGAGGTGATCCCTCCGGCAACCCGCGGCTCAGTCTGGCCATCGACAATGCCAAATCCAACAACCTTCCCAAAGACAACATTGAGCGTGCCATTAAAAAGGGCACCGGTGAACTGGGTGCCGGCGAAAGCATAGAAGAGGTGGTGTACGAGGGCTATGGCCCCGGTGGCGTCGCCTACATTGTGGAAGCTACTACCGACAATGCCAAGCGCACCGTTGGCGAAGTGCGCCATGCGTTCACCCGTTTCGGCGGCAACCTTGGCACCAGCGGTTCCGTATCCTACCTATTTGAACAAAAAGGCATTGTCTCCATCCCGGCCGCCGGCATCGACAAGGAGGAGCTGATGCTTCAGGCCATTGACGCCGGCGCCGAGGACATCAACGACGATGACCCCGACCAGCTGGAAGTGACCACACGTCGCGAGGATCTTTTTACAGTTCACAAGCATCTGGAGGAGCTGGGGTATGCCATCACCGGCGCCGAACTCGAGTGGGTACCCGCAACCGATGTGAAGCTGGAAGATTCCTCCGCCCTTACCAATTTCAAATTAATGAGTTATCTTGAGGATATTGACGATGTCGGCAACGTCTTCAACAATATGAAAATGGACGAAGAGACCATGGCCGTGGCCGAGCAGCTTTAGCAGTACGGGAGTCACACCGCTCCCTGAGGCCGCCTGAAACGCCGCATCAACATTGAACGGCAACATCGCCATGTTTCTTTGCCCCAATTGGACATCCAAGTTAATCATCTGCAATGACTGGCAGGCTCCCCTTTTTAATCATCATACTGTCGGCACTCGTGCTGGCCGGTTCGGTCAACAGCAACCGCGCCCGGGAAGCGAACCGCGCGTATCTGGACAGGGACTACGAACGGGCGGAGCAGCTCTACAGGCAGATCCTGGAACGCTCGCCGGAATCGCCCCAAATCCTTTTCAACCTGGGCAATGCACTGGCTTATCAGGGCAGATTCGAGGAGTCGGTAGAGGTGTTTCAGCAGTTCCGCGAGCTGGTGGATAACCCGGCTGATCAGTCTGCAGCCGAATACAACCTGGGATTTCTTTACGGAGTCGATGGCAATCTGAGGGAGTCACTCCGGTATTTCAAGGACGCGATAATCCTGAATCCAATGGATGAGGACGCCTTGTTCAATTACGAACTCATCCGGCGCCGCCTGCAGGACGGTCCGCCCGATCAGGGCGACGATGAACAGCAGGAAGACCAGCAGCAGGACCCGCAGGACAGCCCCATCCCGCCGACACAGGACCAGGACCCCGACCAGGATGACCAGGAGACACAGCCTTCGCCGCAGGATGCCGAGGATCAGACCCCGTTGTCTGATCAGGAGCGGCAGGAGGGGCGGCAGCCGGAGATCACCGACCAGCAGCTTGAGCATGCCGAGGATATCATGAATGCCCTGGAGCAGATCGAGAAGGACCTCATCAAAGATTTCAAGAAGCGGCAGCATGACGCCGTGGAGCCACATGAGAAAGACTGGTAACCACATGCGAAGCACTGGCAGGCGAATGGAAATGATTTACCCTGAACATCAGGTTGATTACAGCAGCAGACGGCCCGGCCGGACCCGAAGCGGCACATCCGCGTTGGCCCCGATCCTTGTTATTGCCGCATTGCTGGCTGCTGCGCTGCCCCTGCACGAGGCTCGCGCCAGTGATGTTCGTGTTTCCGCATCGATTTCATCCACCCACGTGGCACTGGGAGATCAGTTTACGCTGAATGTGGAGGTCCTGAGCCGCGAACCCCGCAACATCTCTCAGCCCGAACTGCCCGAACTGGATGGCTTGCAGTATTTGTCGAGCCTCCCGCAGACCAGCAGCCGTTATTCGCTGGTTGACGGCGTAGCCCAGATGACCTACCTGTTCAACTACACGCTTCTCGCAAGCAATGAGGGCTCGTTCCAGATCCCGTCCGTCTATGTTTTAGTGGACGGACGCGAGTACCACACCCGGCCCATCACCGTGCGGGTGCGTCCCCCGAGTGAGGGCGGTCACAGGCCGCGTGCGCGTCAGCCACGGCGGCCCGACATGTTCCTGGAGCTGGAGCTTAGTGAAGAACGGCCGGTACGCGGCCAGCAGATTGTCGCCGAGATTGTGTTGTATTTCCGCAATACTATCGAAGTCAACAACTTCCACGTAACACAGAGCTGGCAGACGGAGGGTTTCTGGCGGGAGGATCTGAACCGCAGTCCTACACGCCGCCCCGAATCGATCGTGCTCGACGGAGTACCATACCGCCGTGCCGTACTCAATCGCTATGCGCTGTTCCCGACGCGCACGGGCGAACTCTCCATACCGTCGTTTTCCATAAGGGCATCGGTGCGGCAAAGCGGCCGATTCCGCGATGAGAACAGTGGGTTCTTCGACGGTTTTGGACAGCAGCGCAATGTGGATCTGAGCTCCAGGCCTCGGACACTGCGGGTAGCAGCGCCGCCGACGCCGCCAGCGGATGGACAGCTTATCAGTGCTCTCGGGCAGTTCCGGGTCAACCGGACGCTCAGCCAGGATGTGGTCAAACTCGGGGAATCGGTGGATGTGATCACCGAGATTCGCGGCTCAGGCAATCTGGGGCTCATTACCCGCCCCGTTTTCGAGTATCCGCTAAGCTTCGACACCCATCGCCCAAGGGAAACCATTGACCGGAACGAGCGATCACCACAGATGTCCGGCACAAAGCAGTTCCGCGACGTGCTTATCGCGCGCAATGCCGGCACGTTCACCATCCCGCCGAATACGATCCTGGTCTACGACGATATCCGTCGCCAGTATGAGCGGCATGTCCTTCCGGCACTGACCATCGAAGTTGTTCGCGATCCCAACGCGCGGATCAGCATTGCCCAGGATCAAAACATCCGTCTGACACCCATTCGTGGATCGGTCTCCTGGTCATCATCCAGCCAGCAGACCCCCTGGCTTACATGGTGGTTCTGGTTTGCTCTTGCCCTGCCTGCAGGTGCTTTTGCCTACGGCTTCCGCGCCTACAGCTACAAGTACCGGCTCCACAGCGATATGACATTCTCGCGACGCGAGCAAGCGCTGTCAAAAGCCTCCTGGCTGCTTGAAACAACATCAGATATCAAAGGCACCAAGGATATCTACAGCGTCATCAACAATGCCGTGAGCAGCTATATCGCCGACAGGCTGGACCTCCCCTACGCCGGACATTCCATCGATGATATTGCTGCCGAGCTCAAAAAAAGGAATGTGCGCAGGCCGCTTGTCAGGCGGGTGCGCACTCTGCTTGAGAAGTGCGCTACCATCCGCTACACACCGGATCCTTCGACCCGGGATGTAAAGTTGGACCTTGACGAAGCCCGGAAACTGTTGTCCGAACTGGAAGCGGAGATATGAGCGGCATGAAGCGAAACAGGCAATACCCTGCGTACACACAGGTGGAACTAAATCAACAAAAACCTCCTCTCTTACGGCATATCATATTGCCGCTGATATTGCTTGCCGCGCTCCCCTTTTTTCAGATGACAGCGTCAGCCCTTTTCCATGAAACAGCCATTGCCCCCATCCTGGCACCCGGCAAGGCAACAGCCCAATCCGCAGAAGAAACACGTCCGCAAGCCCTCTTCAATCGCGGAAATTTCAGCATGGAGGAGCAGGATTACGCGGAAGCGGCGGCCATTTTCCGCCAGATCGAAGAGAGTGGGCATGCATCCGGTCCGCTGTTTTACAACATGGGCATCAGCTATCTGTATCTTGACTCGCTCGGGCTTGCCTCATTCTATTTCCACAAGAGCAAGGCCTTCCGGGAGTCGTCCGAACGCGCCCGTGACGGCGTAGCCACCGTAGAGCGTATCATGCGCACGCGCGGCACCTTCATCCCCCAGCTGCCATGGTATGCGTTCCATGATTGGTTCCTTTTCCATATGAACCATCTTGCGTGGATCGTATGGGGCCTTGTGCTGATCAATTTAGGCGTCATCGTGATCTTGGCGGGATGGCTGTGGCGGCCCGACCGCAGGATCGCCATCGCAGGAATGGCCGTGGCTATTTTCGGGATTGTCCAGGTCGTGGTCACTATCTCCATTGCCGTCTGGGCCGGCGGATACCGCCAGGGGGTGGTCGTCGAAAACGGAATTCCCGTAAAACCGGCACCCGACCTGGTCGTGGACCAGGATCTCTCCCCCGATTTGGCTTATGAAGCGTATACTGTTACCTTAGACAAACGTCTCAGCAGCCAGCATGACGGCTGGGTGCACATCCGGCTGCGGAATGGCATTTCCGGGTGGATACCGGATTCCGCCGTGCGCATGCTGTGACCCCTTATTCGAAAATTATTATTGCGGCATGCCTGCCATGCCTCCCTCACCTGAACATCAAAAACCTTTCCGTATATGAGCACACCACTGGAATACATTCAGAAGCATCAGGAAACATTCAAGGAAGAACTGTTCGATCTGTTGCGCATACCAAGCATCAGCGCCGATCCCAACCACAAGCAGGACGTGCGTAGCGCTGCGGAGTTCGTGGCCGGTCAGCTTGAGCAAATCGGCCTTAATAACGTCAGCATCGAGGAGACTGATGGACACCCGATCGTACTTGGCGAGCATCTGGAGGCTGGTGCCGACAAACCCACAGTGCTGATTTACGGTCACTACGACGTGCAGCCGCCGGATCCCCTGAATGAGTGGAAAACACCGCCGTTCGAGCCGACCGTCCGCGACGGCAAGATCTATGCCCGTGGCGCCAGCGACGACAAGGGACAGTCCTACACGCACATCAAGGCCATCGAATCTTTCCTGAAGACCGGCACCGAGCTGCCTGTCAATGTCAAGTTCATCATCGAAGGCGAGGAGGAGATCGGCTCACCC
Source organism: Balneolales bacterium (assembly GCA_007132975.1). Taxonomy (GTDB): domain Bacteria; phylum Bacteroidota; class Rhodothermia; order Balneolales; family Natronogracilivirgulaceae; genus SKNL01. The sequence goes on along the minus strand of SLNO01000024.1, from coordinate 68,836 downwards.
AACCTGGTGCCTTTTCTGGCGGCCAACAAGGAACGGCTGGCCTGCGACATGGTGCTTGTCTCCGACACGGCCATGTTTGCCAAGGACCAACCGTCTATCACCTACGGCCTGCGCGGACTGATGTATCTGGAAGTGGAGGTGGTGGGCCCGAACCGCGACCTGCATTCCGGCGTCTACGGAGGCGGGGTTCAGAATCCGGTCAACGCTCTGTGTGAGATGATCGCCAAGCTCAAGGACGAGAACGGAGTGATCCAGGTTCCCGGCTTTTATGACAAGGTACGGCCGCTTTCTGATCAGGAGCGCAAGGCTTATGCGGAGCTGCCTTTCGACCAGAACGCCTACAACAAAATCCTGGATATCGATGAGGAGTTCGGGGAAGAGGGATATTCCACGCTTGAACGCGTCAGCGCACGTCCCTCCCTGGATGTGAACGGTATCTGGGGCGGCTACCAGGGCGAGGGGGCCAAAACCGTGCTGCCGGCCAAAGCGTTTGCCAAACTGAGCGCACGGCTTGTTCCGGACCAGGAGCCCAAGGAGATCTACAAGCAGATCGAGGCATATCTTCACCAGGTAGCTCCTCCCGGCGTGCGCGTTACCGTCAAAGAGCACCATGGCGGACATCCTGTTGTGGTGGACCTGAACTTCTACGGACTAAAGGCCGCCGCTGCGGCATTCAAGGAGGTTTACGATAAAGAGGTGCTGTTCTCCAGGGAAGGAGGATCCATCCCGATCGTGGCCGACTTTTCCAAGACGCTCAACGCAACCACCATCCTTATGGGGCTTGGACTGAACTCCGACTCCATCCACTCACCTAACGAGCATTTCCACATGAAGGATTTTGAGCGGGGGATGAAAACCTCGGCCCGGTTCTTCGAACTGCTCGGCGACTACGTGGAGTGAGGAAGGCCGCGCGCCATGATGCTCTCTGGCATCAACCGAGCTGATCGTCCGGATTGTACCGGAAACCGGCAAGTGACTCATCCATAACCTTGACCGGATTGTTTTTACCGTCGAGCAGGACGATCCTTGGCTTGTGTTCACGGGCCTCTTCTTCGGTCATGCGGGCATAGGCGATCACGATAATGCGGTCGCCCACATTGGTCAGGCGGGCGGCCGGACCGTTCATGCACACTTCCCTGTCGCCCGGTTTCCCGGGGATGGTGTAGGTTTCAAGACGGGATCCGTTGTTGATGTTGACAACCTGTACTTTTTCGTAGACACGGATGCCGGCCGTCTCCAGAAGCTCCGGATCGATGGTGATGCTCCCCTCGTAATACAGGTCGGCCTGCGTTACGGTCAAGGGGTGCAATTTGGCTTTGAACATTTCAAGCATCATGGGTCTGCGAGTCTTTAAAAGTAAAAAGTACGTTGTCGATCAATCTTGTTTTTCCGAGCCGGGCCGCTGTGGCAATAACATAGAGTCGTCCGGGCTCAATGACATCGGCGGGCTGGAGGTCTGGTGTGGTCACCAGGGAAAAATACTCAACATGGAAACCATTTTCATCTAAACGGTTTATTTCTTCTGAAATTATGGCGGGGTTGACGGACACTGCCGGGGTGCCCGGTTCCGTGATTGCCTCGCCGGCTCGTGTTGATCGCGCGGAATGGCACTGACCTTCCAGTTGCCAGCGGATCCGCTGCAATGATTCAAACAGCATTGGGGCTTTTTTTCGTTCATCGGATGTCAGGTAGACGTTCCGGCTGCTCTGGGCAAGGCCGTCGGGTTCACGCCGGGTGGGACCCATCAGGATTTCCACCGGCATGTCCAGTTCACCGGCCATTTGCCGGATCAGGAACCACTGCTGGATGTCTTTCTGCCCGAAAACGGCAGCATCGGGCTGTACGATATTGAAGAGCTTGTTGACGACCTGCAGCACGCCCTCAAAATGGGCCGGCCGGAACGGGCCGCAAAGCTGATCTGTCATTTTGCTGATACGAAATGAAATGAAATGCTTCGGTGCCTCAGTTCCCGTCGTACCGTACATCTCGGAAAGACCGGGAGCGAACACAAGGGAAACCCCTGTCTGCCGGCACTGTTCCACATCGGTGTCAAGGGTGCGGGGATATTCTTCATAGTCCTCACCCGGACCAAATTGCGTGGGATTAACAAATATGGTTACAACTACGTGATCGGCGTTTTCACCGGCCTGGCGGACCAGTGAGAGGTGTCCTTCATGCAACGCCCCCATCGTCGGCACCATTGCCACACGCATCCCCTGTCTGCGCCAGTCGGAGACGATTCGGCGCACTTCATCTTTATTGTGTGCTAATCTCAATAGTATTCGGTCAAAGGCGCGGCACCATGCATGTGGAGCCGTACTTGATTGCTGTACAAGCCGCCCTTACAGAGAGCGGTTTGTGTCAAAGTTTTCCAGGAGTTCTTTCACTCTCTGAACAAAAGCGCCGCCCATGGCGCCATCAATAATACGGTGATCGTAACTCATGCTCAGGTACACCATATGCCTGATGGCGATGGTGTCGGTGCCGTCCACCTCAATGACAACAGGACGTTTCTGGATGATGCCGGTACCAAAAATGGCGACCTGCGGCTGGTTGATTATCGGGGTGCCCATCAGGTTGCCGACGCTCCCGTAATTGGTGAGCGTGAACGTTCCTCCGACCAGATCGTCCGGCGAAAGCTGCTTGCTGCGCGCTTTTCCCGCAAGATTGTAGGTCTGACGAGCAATACCCTGGAGGTTCATCTCGCCGGCGTTTTTGATAACGGGCACAACGAGCCCTCCAGAACCTGCCTCACCGAGAGCCACGGCTATTCCGTAGTTAATGGCCCGCTTCAAATGGATTTCGTCACCGTCGACCGAGCTGTTGATCAGCGGGAACTCGCGGATGGCCTGGATGGTGGCTTCAATAAAAAACGGGGTGAATGTGAGCTTGAATCCGTTTTCTTTCTGGAAGCGATCCTTGTGCTTGTCGCGATACTGCACCAGACGGGTGACATCGGCCTCGCCGAAAGTAGTCACGTGCGCCGATGTCTGCTTGGAACGGATCATGTGCTCGGAAATAACCTTGCGCATGCGATCCATTTTGATGATCTCCACGCTTTGCTCCGGCCATTTAGGTGCCATGGAGGATGTGCTGATCTTCCCGGCGTCCTGCGCCTGCCCGGGCTTGCGCAGTCCTGTTTCACCTCCGGCTGCCTTCTGCGCAGATTTCGGCTTGCCCGATTTGACATAGTCCAGCACGTCCTGCTTGGTGATCCGTCCCTGGCTTCCACTGCCTTCAATAGATTCGAGCTCGTTTTGCGAGAGCCCTTCCTCACGAGCTATGGAGCGCACGAGCGGTGAGTAAAACCGTCCGTCGGAACCCTTGCGCTGGGACGGTGCGGCCCCGTCCTCACCGCCAGTATCTGCCGCGACTGGTTCTTTTCGCTCCTCGCGGCCATTATCCTGTGCAGGCTCCCTTTTCGGTTCCTTTGGTTCCTTGTCTTTCCTCTCATCAACAGCATCCGATGCCTCGGCCGCCGCCTGTTTCTCATCAGATGCGTCCTTGCCTGGATCCTCCTCGTTGACGTCACCATCACCGGACCCGTCATCATCGGTCCTGCGATCATCGGCAGGAGACTTTTTCTCATCGCTTTCCGGCTTCTTCTCAGCCCCGGCAGCGGCATCTGGATCCGTTTCAAGAATGGCAATTGGTTTGCCGACCTCAACGGTCTCACCCTCATCCACCAGAATTTCCACCAGGATACCGGCTTCAGGCGCAGGAACTTCGGAGTCCACCTTGTCAGTGGCTATTTCAAGCAGTGTTTCGTCCTGCTCTACTTTGTCGCCGACTTTCTTGGCCCATTCGACAACCGTTCCTTCCGTGATCGATTCGCCCATTTTGGGCATGGTGACTTCAATACGTGCCATCTTTGTTTTTTCAGGTGTTTATAGGGTGTTGAGCATCCAATCTATCAAGATAAAGAGCCCAGCATCAAAACGGGCATAATTTATTCAAAATCCCGCACATTTTCACTATCTCCCGGACAATCCGGCCCACTGGCCTTTGCATTCATCTATCATTCGCTGCCACCGCAGGCATTCTCATCGCGCTTCGGCACCGCCGGCATTCTCATCGCGCTTCGGCACCACCGGCATTCTCATCCCGCTTCGGCACCACCGCAATCAACGCCTGCTCGATATCGCGCCAAAGGTCGTCGGGGTGTTCGAGTCCGACCGACAGGCGGATCAGGTTTTCCGGGGTGGATGTGCCTTCGAATTCACTGGTTTTGCGATGTTCCCAGGTGGACTCCACTCCGCCAAGGCTGGTAGCCGGGATGACCAGGGAGCATGCAGATACCACCCGCAGTGCCGTGTATTCATTGCCCCGGACCTGGAAGGAGATCATGGCGCCGGGCAGATCCATTTGCTCCGAAGCGATCTGGCTGCCCGGATGATCGGCAAGCCCGGGATAATGCACCTTTTCGACCGCCGGATGCGCGGCAAGCTTTTCGGCGATGAGCGCCGCTCCCGCGCACTGGCTGCGGACCCGCACATACAGCGTTTTAAGGCTCCGGAGCATCAGCCAGCAGTCAAACGGGGAGGCAACCGCACCGGCCTGCCGCTGCAACGAGCGCAAGCGATCAAGTATGGGTTGGAAATCCTGTCCCCCGCGCGCCACCAGCGCCCCGCCCAGCACATCGCTGTGTCCGCCCAGGTACTTGGTAGTGGAGTAGAGCACCAGGTCGGCTCCGAGCTCCAGCGGACGCTGGACCACCGGCGTGGTCCATGTGCTGTCCACTACCGATATCCACCCGCGGTCCGCCGCCAGCTTCGACAGCGCCCTGATATCGCTGATCCGCAGCATGGGGTTGGATGGCGTCTCGATCCAGAGCATCCGGGTCTTCGGGTTGGCCGCCGCAGTGACATCACCGGGGCGGGTCATGTCCACAAAATCAAATGTGAGTCCCCAACGGGCGTATTGATCCGTGATGAGGTTGCGCACGCCATGGTAGAGATCGTCGGGCAGCAGCACATGGTCGCCGGGTTCCAGGATGTGGAACGCGGCCTGCACCGCCGCCATGCCGGAGGAGAAAGCGAGCGCTTCGGAACCGCCTTCGAGGGATGCAAGCGTCCGCTCCAGCTGTGAGCGGTTGGGGTTGTCGAGGCGGGTGTAGCTCCAGCTGTCGCCGGAAAGGCCCTGTTCGGGATGGCGAAATACGGTGGATGGGTCCCATGAGGGGGCAAGCGGTTCGCCCGGCGCGTCCGGGTGCCATCCGGCGTGCAGCGCGCGGCTTTCGGGATGCAGGCCCGGATTGCGGCCGGACTCCGATCCACCATCCAAATGATTATCACCCCGGGGCGTTCCCCTTTCAGGCGTTGCCCCTTTCTGCGCTGCACCCTTGGGCATTGTCTTTTTCGGTGTTGCCCCTTTCTGCGATATCCCTTTAGGATTGTCCCGCGGATCATGCATTGATCCCTCCCCGGAACTGCTTTTCGGGGACATCTTCGGATTCCTGTTGCTTTGTGACGGCGTGCTGCTCATATTGTGTGATTCGTGAAGCGTTCCAGTGTAACAGGTGGATCGGCTATATCATTCACCGGACGTGGATTACGGATACAGATGCTTCGGGTGGCTCCGGCAACCAGGCTGCAGGGACAGGTCCGGACCAGACCGAATCGTCGGTGCCCGGTAAAATAGCAATTCGGTTTGCTTTTTTGCACGGGCGGTCGTTTTTTTTGATGAATCCATTTCACCAACCTCACCAATCCTATGCTAAATTATATTTGGGCCGGGCTGATCATTATCAGTCTCGTCTTTGCCGTGACCCAGGACGTCATGGACCTGGTTCAGGATCCCTACCAGAACGGCAAGGAACACACTATTGAAATCACATTCCCCGAGAACGGGGATCCGGACAGGCGGCAGACCGTACGTTTCCGGATACAGGGACATGAGGGGACGTTCGATGCGGCATGGCGTCCCTATGAAGACAATCCTGAAATTATCATCCGGGTGGATGACGAGATGCCGGAGCTGTGGCTGAACATTGCCCAGGACCAGGACTCGAACAACAAGGAGGAGCTCACTGCGGAGGTGGCCGCCTTTGACCGGTCAAGCGGCCGGGCGGATATCGTTCTTCCAGGCGTGTACTACGTCAAGCTCAATGCCATTGCCACGGCGGCATTCAATATGGCCGAGTTTGCCGTCACTCTGGCCATCGGGCTGGTGGGCATCATGGCCTTGTGGCTGGGACTCATGAAAATAGCCGAACAGAGCGGACTGATGTACCTTCTGGTGAAAGCCGTACAGCCGTTCATGCGGTTCCTGTTCCCCAATGTTCCGAAAGGGCATGCCGCCCACGGTGTCATCAGCCTTAACCTGGCCGCCAACATGCTGGGCCTTGGCAACGCCGCCACCCCGCTCGGGATCAAAGCCATGGAAGAGCTGCAAAAGCTGAATCCCAGCAAGGATAAAGCCACCAACGCCCAGTGCATGCTGCTCACCGTCAATACGGCCAGTATCCAGCTGCTCCCGCCCGCCACGCTGGTGGCGCTGATCGGCACCGGAGTGAACGAACTGATGATCAGCATCCTGATCGTGACCTTCATCTCCCTTGTCGTGGGTATCACCGCCGCCAAGATCTACGAGCGGTTCCACCCCGAGGAGGAGCACATTGAGAATATTCCCGACGACCAAAAAATTGAGGACTGATCCATGAGAACCGTTGCAGCATTTATCCTGCCCCTTATCATCGTACTTATTCCGCTCTACGGAATAATCAAGAAAGTCCACGTTTATGAGGTCTTTGTCGACGGCGCCAAGGAAGGTTTCCACATTGCCGTGCGCATCATCCCTTATCTTGTGGCCATCCTTTTTGCCATCGGCATGTTCCGCGAAAGCGGCGCCATGGAGTTCTTCATGATGGCGCTTGCCCCGGTGCTCGGTTTCCTCGGTTTCCCGGTGGAGCTGGTGCCCATGGCCATCTTCCGGCCGCTTACGGGCAGCGGGTCCCTGGGAGTGATGGCGGATATGATCGCCACCTACGGCGAGGATTCGCTGATCGTGAAAATGGCGGGCACCATGTTCGGGTCCACCGAAACCACCTTCTACGTGATTGCCGTCTATTTCGGCGCCATCGGCGTGCGACGCGTGAAATATGCCGTGCAGACCGGGCTGATCGCCGACCTTGCAGGCATCATCTCTTCCGTGATCGTGGTCCGGATCCTGTTCGGGTAGCGCCTGGCATCCATGCCATACGCATGAAGTGGATCATAATTGAAAAGCCGCAAACGGGTGGATGGCGGGACCTGCCGGAAAAAACGGGTCCCGTCCTGCTCACATGCTCAGGCCACATCCAACCGGATAGTCCGGTTCAGTAGCTCAGGCCGTGTCCAACCGGATAATCCATGCCCAGCGTCACGGGAAGCTTGCCGCCGGGCTGTTCGCCGAAGAGCATATCCACGACGGCATCCCAGACCACCGGAGTCGGGGTGGCGTCGGGCCAGCGATCCAGCGAATAGGCGGCAACGAAGGCCGGCACCATGAGCATCTCCTGCAGGTCGTATGGCAGCCCCATCGCGACCACTGCCATGGGCTTGCCCATGATGGAGAGGGCCTCGGCAAGACGCGCCTGTCCCTCAGGCAGCACGCTGGATGAGTAGGTGAAAAGGATGATGCGGTCGACATTTTCGGCTACCCTGATTGCGTCGAGGATGGATTCGGGCGAGGGATCATTGTCGTTAGGACCGTCGCCGTAGTCCCATACAATCACCTCTCCGCCACCGGCCTGGCGCACCAGCTCTGCCAGTTCAGCGGTATAGGCCACGCCGGCGACCATCGTTGTGAGTTCCTCGTCACGGTCGAAAGGCAGGGTCTCACGGTTACGGACCAGCGTGATCGACCTTGCGGCGATGTCACGGGCAATTCGGCGGTGCTCCGGGTCGGTGGTCACCTCGAGGGCGCGTGCCGGATCCGGCGGGGTGAAACCATGGTGCAGGCCGTATTTGTGTTTGACGCGCAGGATGCGGTGCACCGACTGGTTCAGGCGTTCCTCGCTGATCTCGCCGTCGCGCAGGGCCTGGTAGAGCGCCTCGAAGGTCTCGGCCTGCTGTGCGGCCGTGCCAGTAGCCATAATGATGTCGGCGCCTGCCTTGACAGCCATCACCGCGGCTTCACCGGCACCCCAGTGGCTGTCAATGGCATCCATGCTCATGGCATCGGTGACGATGATCCCGTCAAAACCCATCTCTTCGCGCAGAAGTCCGTTCAGGGCAAGCGGCGACAGTGTGGCAGGGACCGTCGGGTCGATCGCCTCAATGATTACATGTGCCGACATCACCGCGTCGGCACCGGCGTCAAATGAGGTCTGGAACGGGGGCAGATGGATCTCCCGGAGCGTCTCAAGATCGTAGGAAACCGTGGAAAGGTCGTAGTGCGAGTCAAAACCGGTGTCGCCGTGGCCCGGGAAGTGTTTCGGAGTGGCCAGAACACCATGCTCCTGGCTGCCCCGGATCATGGCCCGGCTCATTTCCGAAACCACCGTGAACCGCTCACCGAACGACCGGACCCCTATCACCGGGTTCCTGGGGTTGACGTTCACGTCGGCCACCGGGGAATAGCTCCAGTTGAAACCGGTTGCGAGCGCCTCAATAGCGGTGATGCGTCCCTGCTCGTACGCCGCCTGCGGGTCGCCGGTCGCCGCAATGCCCATCTGGCGCGGGAAAACGGTCGATTCCATCGGAATGCGCTGGGCCAGGCCATACTCCAGATCGGCCGATATGAAAAGCGGGATGCCGGCATTGCTTTCCATGGACCACTCCTGCAGCTGACCGTTGAACCGCGCCATGGACTCGGCCCGGCCCCAGTTGTAGATGATGACCGAACCGGCATGGTACTCGGTGATCATCTGCCGCATATGGTCCGTCTGACGCTGCGTTGGCGGACCGTACGCATCCTCCGGAAAAGGAAACCCCGACTCCCAGGGAGTGGTGGCCATCACAAGCTGGCCGATCTTCTGGCGGTCGGTCATGGCGTCAAGAACGTTGTCGGCCCACACACCGGCATCCAGCATGGCGGGGTCGTGCCTGGACGCGTCGCGGTCGCAGCCGGATTGGAATGCTAAAGTTACCATGGCAATCAGTGTGAGAGGAAATAAGTATTGGTGGATGTTCATGGCTGTCCCTGAGTTTATGGTGAGGAGGCAGGATGCCGGATGCAGGATGCCGGACAAGGCCTGTCCAGGACATGTAAAAGAGCAGTATGGACGAACGGCGCTCAGCGGCCGGTCCTGATGGCCTTTATCCTTTGGAGCACCGGGGGATGCGAATAATGAAGGAAAACGTGGAATGGGTGAGGCGTGAGGTTGGACAGATTGTCGGCCGAAAGTTTCTTCAGCACGGAGACCATGCTCTCGGGGTCGCCCGTGGTGTCGGCGGCAAACCGATCGGCCTCAAACTCGTGCCTGCGAGACACCATCTGCATGACGACCGAAAGGACCATTTCAATGGGCGAATAAAGAAGCCCGAAGAACACAAGTCCGGCATAAATGGAAATATCCTCCATGAAAAAAGCTTCGTGGAGACCGGGTACGCGAATGAAAAGCGAAAGCAGGAACAGCATGGCGCCGGTGTGCAGCATGCTGACGATCATGTTCTTGGGGATGTGCTTTTTCTTGTAGTGCCCGACTTCATGGGCCAGAACGGCCACCAGTTCGGGAACCGTATGCTTTTCGATCAGCGTATCGAACAAGGCGATGCGTTTGTTTCGGCCGAAACCTGTGAAAAACGCGTTGGATTTGCTGGAGCGCCGGGAACCGTCAATTTTGTAGATGCCCCTCAGCGGAAAGGAGACCTTTTCGGCATAGCCGAGAATGGCCTGTTTGAGCTCGCCGTCTTCCAGCAGAGTGAATTTGTTGAACAGCGGCATGATCCATGTGGGAGCGATGAACTGCACGAAGAGAGTGAACACCACCACCACAATCCACGCGTAAAGCCAGGCCACGGTGCCGAAAAATTCGAAGATGCCAATGACACCGGCCAGAAGCGGTCCGCCAAGCAGTATGGTGAGCAACAGCCCTTTGAGACGGTCGGCAACGAAGGTGGCGGGTGTCGTCTTGTTGAAGCCGAAGCGCTCTTCAATCACAAAAGTGGAGTATATGGAAAATGGCAGGGAGAGGATCGTCTGGGCCAGGATAAGGATGCCAACGAAAAGAAGGCCGGTAATGATGGTTCCGTGACCGAACTCTCGTACAAACTGGTCTGCCCAGTTGAAACCGCCCGCGAACCAGAATACAAGCAGGACGACAAGGCTGAATGTGGATGTCAGCAGCCCGAAGCGGGTGCGAACCCTTGTGTACTCCTGAGCTTTGCGGTACTTCTCCTCGTCATACACGTCGCGGAACTCCTCAGGCGGCTTGCTTTCCAGTGCCCTGAGGTTCAGCAGGTCTGAGATGAGGTTCAACAGGTAGTTGACGGCAAGGGCCAGTAGTATGATGACAGCGTAGATGTTCATTTCGCCGCTCTCATGTTCAGCTTCCTCCGAAAATACCCTTCACTTTCGACCAGATACCCTTTTTCTTGTCCACGGCTTTGTTCACCCTGTCCATGTCCGGTGAGGTGATGTTCTGGAAGAGTTCCTTGCGTTCGGCTTCTTTCCGGGAGGATTGCTTGCGGCCGGTGTCGGCCTGGCGTCCCGATGAACCCTGGCCACGACCCCTTCCACCACTGCGCTGCTGCCCCCTGCGCTGGCCGGAACGGCCTTTGCGACGGGAGTCTTCGGCGGCGGCGGACTGGTCTTCCTGCTGCTGCGGTTTTCGTCTGCCTCTGCCGCGGCCTCGGCCGGATTTCCGCTGCCCGGATCCGGATGGCTGTTCGGAGTCCTCCTTCTTTTCCCGGCCCTTGGGGGCAGGCTGCTTGTCATCGGCCTTGGGAGCGGTTTTTGCACGAGAACTCTTCTTATCGCCATCATCGGCTGCCTTCTGGTCCTTTTTCCCGGCCGATTGCTGTTCATCGCCGCCCTGGTCCTGGCTTTTACCGGTTCGGCGTCGTCCGCCCGGACGTTTTCTGCCGCGGCGGCGTTTCGGACGGTCTTCGGAGTCATCCTGGGTGGATTCCGGTTTGGCCGCATCCGGCTTTCCTTCATCCTTTTGATCTTTTGCAGCCTTTCCGGTTTCTTTCTGTTCTTTCTCCTTGCCCGGTTTCTCCTGCTTCGCACGGGTGTCACGGGCATCTTTCCCGCCGCGGTCATCCCTCTTCTCGCGGTCATCTCTCTTCTCGCGATCATCCTTCTTATCGCCGAGAATGTCCGGTACTTCCAACTTTGTGATTGTTGATTTCATCGCCCGGATGATGTTCTCCATGTAACGGCGGTCCTGACCGGAAACCAGGGTGATGGCATCGCCCTTGGCTTCGGCACGGGCAGTACGTCCGATCCGGTGGACATAGTCTTCCACGTCATGGGGCACACTGAAGTTGATAATGTGGGAAATCCCCTCCACATCGATTCCGCGGGACATGACGTCGGTTGCAACGATGATCCTGAACTCGCCTTTGCGGAAACTTTCAAGCGCCTTTTCCCTTTCAGCCTGTGTGCGGTCACCGTGTATGCTCGTCACATCAGCGCCTTTTTTCCGGAGCTCGCGGCCCAGTTTGTCGACCGCTCGCTTTGTGGACATGAATATGATGGCAGAGGACCACTGCTCTTTTTCGAAAAGATGCAGCACCAGCGGCAGCTTGTCCCGCTCCTCTACATAATACATGCCCTGAGTCACACCTTCGGCGGCCATGTTGGGGGGCGCCATGTTGACCCGCTCGGGGTTGCTCATCATCTTCCTGGCGAGCTGTTCTATTTTCGGGGGGATGGTGGCCGAGAACAGCAGGGTCTGGCGCTCTTTCGGAAGCTTGCTGACAATCTGCGTGATATCGGGGATAAAACCCATGTCCAGCATCCGGTCGGCTTCATCGAGGATGAGGAAGTCGATGTTGCTGAAATCCACATCGTGGATTTTGATATGGTCGAGCAATCTTCCCGGTGTGGCAACAATGATATTTGTTCCGCGCGAAAGCGCCTTTTCCTGACGCGACCAATCGTCCCCGCCGTATACCTTGGCCGTGGTGAGACCGGTATGGTATCCGATGGCGAAAAACGCCTCGTCGACCTGGCTGGCAAGTTCGCGGGTGGGTGTGATCACCAGAGCACGGATGCCTTCCTGTTTTTTCTTCTTTTTTTCAAGAAGGTTGTGAAGGACCGGGATGGCGAAAGCCGCCGTCTTGCCGGTTCCTGTTTGTGCTGAGGCCAGGACATCCCGGCCTTCCATGATCAGTGGAATACATGCTTCCTGGATTGGGGTGGGCTTTTCAAATCCCATATCCCTCAAACCGTCTAATACCTCGCTCTGGAGGTTGAATCTATCAAATGACAAAATTATCTGCTGTGTTTAAAATATTGGCTTATTTCTTTTAAATAAGCAATTCATGCTATCCGTATAATATACACAAAAAAGCAGTCAATGGTAAGTGTCAGGGGAAGATGGCGGACGCACAAGCTCATCTGATATGGCCAGGCGCAGGCCTCGGCGGCGCAGCAGCGACCAGGTGAGCAGCATAATAAGCAGGACACCGATCACTCCGAGTATGCCGCCTTCGGGACCAAAACGTCCGCCGGTCCAGAGTTCGGGACCCGAAGCTTCAAATTGCAGCACCGACTGCCTGAAACGGACCCCGCTCACCGGCAGCCCGTAAAGCGCGCCCTGGATGACGTTCCATGCAAAATGCAACCCTACTGCAAAGCCCAACTGGCCGGTCATCACATAGGACATCGCAAACATCACACCTGCCAGAATGATGACGACAATTCCAAGCAAAGTGATATTTGGATTTCCAATATGCAAAAACCCGAAAACAAGTGACGAAATAGCGATGGCAGCCAGACCAGCGACGTTCCGGTTGCTACCGGTGTAAAAACCCTCCGTAAGGTTCTTTAACTGGTATCCACGCGACCAAAGCTCTTCATAAAAACCAACAACAGCCATCGCCAGTACATATCCCCCCAGCATGACAACGAAATTTCGTTGCGATGCGCGGTCCCACCCGTATCCCGTGAACTCTATCCACCCCATGGCCCACTGGAAGAGCACAATAAGGGACATGACCATGGTTGCGAGAAGAAATCCGGCCAGGCAGTCGCGCCACCACTGGGTGTCTATCCTGAGCCCAAAGTCCCGCATCGGACGTCTGTCGAACGCCACGGCTGCCAGCCAGATGGCTATGGTTACCGCCACTCCGAAAGCCACCATCTGCGTTCTTTGTCCGCCGAACTGTGCGGCGACCAGTGACAGTGGGATGTAGATCAGAATGCTGAGCACCAGCTGCATGAGCAGCCGCCAGCCTGCACGGATGCGTCCGTCCGTTGAAACAAAAATGGTCTGAAACGGTGTCATCGGGTAAACAGTCATTGAAAAATGATGTATCTTGACGGTCCGGCAAGACCGGAAGCCGCAATAAATGACGCGGCAAATCAACCTTTTTCTATGTACAAGGATCGATTATGTGCGGAAGATACACGCTTTATTCGGATAAAAAAGCCATCGAGGTGCAATTCGATGTCGCCATTGCCGACGATGATCTCATCCAACCCGACTATAACGCGGCCCCTGGCACGGTTCGGCCCGTTGTGCTCACACAGGGCACCCATGACCGGGTTGCAGGTGCCCTGAAATGGGGGCTCGTCCCGCCGTTTGTCAAGGACCTGTCAGACTGGAAGCCGCTTATCAACGCGCGCAGCGAGACGGTGAACGAAAAACCCTCCTTTAAAAAAGCATTCCAGCGGAAAAGATGCATTGTGCCCGCCAACGGCTTTTACGAGTGGAAAGACTTCGGGGATGGGAAAAAAATACCTTTCTACATCAGGCTGCTCAACCAGGACCTTTTCGGTATGGCCGGTATCTATGAAACGCACAAGGATGGCAGCGGAAATGAACTGCACACCTTTGCCATTCTGACGACCGAGGCCAACGCACTGATGCAACCGCTGCATGACCGCATGCCGGTGATCCTTCGGGAGGATGATTACAATGTCTGGCTTAATCCGGTGCAGCCCAGGCCTGAGATGCTGCAATCACTGCTCAGGCCGTATCCAACCGAATACATGTCCGCGTACAAAGTTGGCACAAACGTGAATAACGCGCGCAACAACGGTCCGGATCTCATCAACCCCAGGCTCAAATAGGGCCGAGGCTGTTCTGCGGCTTGATGATGCTCAGCAACTACTTGTTGATGCTCAGCAACCAGCTGCCCTGCAGGAGGCAGCTGCTATTCCGGAAGGGGGTCGGATCCCTGATCCTGCGGAGGAAGTGCCGGTGGTGTTTCCGCCGGGGCGCCAAAGTCCTGCTCGGTCTGGATCGGCATGGCCCTGTCCTGGATGGTGCTTTGGGTCACGGCTTCGCGATCGATAAAGAAATTTGCGAGCACACACAGTGTAAGGAAGAGCGTAGCCAGTACCGTGGTGGCTTTGGAGAGGAAATCCGCGGTTCTCCGGGCACCCATCATGTTGGCGCCTCCGACCATACCACCGCCGCCGGCAATACCGCCGGAAAGACCTTGTCCCTGCCCGCTCTGGAGCAGAACTACGATGACCATCAGGAACGCGATGATCGTAATTAGAATGATAGTCAGTGTATAAAGCATGATTTTGTCGCTACTATTGTCGGGATAAGATTTGTAAATTACCGAATTATCGTATCATTTCAAACTTTCGCACGTGTAAAAATAACGGGCTCACCGCTTCCAGAGTATGATGCAGGAGGATATCAATATTGTTGACCGGATCACCCGCTCAGTAGCCGATATGGCGGACTTGGGTCACGGGTTCACTCAGAACCTGATCTTCACGGTGGGGTTGATCTTCGTTTTTTGGCTGCTCCGCAAGATCATCATGCGCATCGTGTATCGCCGGACCGAAGACCCCGAGCTGCACTACAAGTGGCGCAAGTACCTGACGCGGACGCTCTTTTTCATCGCCATCCTCATACTTGGACGCACGTGGTTCGAGGGGTTTCAGAGCGTGGCCACGTTCCTCGGCATTGTATCGGCGGCACTGGTCATTGCCCTCAAAGAATCGGTGGCCGACCTTGCGGGATGGCTTTTCCTGTTGTGGCGCAAGCCTTTCGAACTGGGCGACCGGATCGAGATAGCCGGTATCCACGGCGATGTCATTGACCAGCGCATTTTCAAGTTCACCGTCATGGAGATCGGAAACTGGGTGGATGCGGACCAGAGCACGGGCAGGGTCATCCACATCCCCAATCACAAGGTTTTCACGGAGAACATTGGCAACTATACCGCCGATTTCCAGTTCATATGGAACGAGATCCCGGTGCGCGTCAGCCTGGAGAGCAACTGGAAGAAGGCAAAGAAACTGCTGCAGGAGATCGCCGACCGGCACTCGGCCAACATCTCGGACCAGGCCAAGGAGCAGCTGCGCAGCGCAGCGCGCTCCTATCTTATCACGTATCGCATCCTCACCCCCACGGTATACACATATGTCAAGGATTTTGGTATCGTGCTGACCATCCGCTATCTGACCAATCCGCGCACCCGTCGCGGCACCGAGCAGCAGATATGGGAGGAGGTGCTCAACGAATTCTCGAAGCATGAGGATATCTCCTTCGCTTACCCGACCATCCGCTACTACGACCGTTCGCGCGAGGGATACACCGGGTGGGGCATGGCAGATGACGAGTCCGGCAATGCACCAGGCACAGGCCCGGACTACGGGCAGTCACCCGCCTCGGGATCGGCAACAGGGCCGGCTCCCGGACGGACACCGATTTCCGGACGGCAGCCATCGTCTGGTGAGACGCCGCCGCATCTATCCTGACACAATCCACCAAACCGCCACAGAAAAGCATTCCGCCCAGGCAATCCGGCTCCATGTCCAATCCCCGGAACACAAAAATACCAGCTCTGCCCGATGCATTCATCCGTCGGATCCGCGAGCAGTTTCCGGATGAGCACAAGGAATTCACGGCGGCGCTGGACCTTCCTCCCGAAACATCCATTCGCTTGAACCCACATAAATGGGAACGCATCCGCAGCCGTCCGCTGCCACCCGGTGAACCCGTTCCCTGGTCGCTCCACGGTCGTTTCCTGCCGGAGCGCCCGTCTTTCACGCACGACCCGCTGTTCCACGCTGGCGCCTACTACGTCCAGGAGGCCAGTTCCATGTTCCTGGAGCACGTACTGGCAGCAACCGGCTCTGTTTACCGCACTGCGCCGGCCGATTCTGCTTCTGCTGTCACCTACTCCGGGCCATCCGATGGCCTGCGATCCGGCGCCTCCGGGCTTGCCGGTTTTTTTCGGCCGCCCTCGACCATCCTCGATGCCTGCGCCGCTCCCGGCGGCAAGACAACGCTCCTGGCTGCCCTTTTCCCGGACGCACTCGTCGTAGCCAACGAGGTTATCCGTTCACGCGTGCCGCCCCTTTTGGAAAACAGCACGAAATGGGGGACCGGGAACATCGTCGTCACTCAGAACGACCCGTCTCATTTCCGTCGCTTGCCCGGTTTTTTCGACCTTATCCTGGCCGATGCCCCCTGCTCCGGCGAGGGACTTTTCCGCAAGGACTCCGCTTCGCGTCGGGAATGGTCCTCCGACAACGGAAGACATTGCGCCCTGCGCCAACGCTCCATCCTTTCCGAGCTCTGGCCCGCCCTTCGGCCCGGCGGATTGCTCGTTTACACCACCTGTACTTTCAATCCGGATGAGAACGAACACAACCTTGCCTGGCTCATGGAACATACCGGCGGTGAGCCGGTACGGGTGGATGCGGCATCGTTTTTGACGCAAGGGCCGGAACCGTTAATCCGGGAGGTCTGCGATGGCGATGCTAACGGGTACGCTTTCCATCCGCACCGATCCCAGGGCGAGGGATTCTTCGCTGGCATTGTCCGAAAGCCTGATTCCATGACGCATAATCATGAGCATATTGATCCTGAAGCCACATATAACGCTAAAAGTGCGTATAGTTATGACGCGGTTCGAGATATAGGTGCAACTTCACAAAAGAAGGGTCCGCTTTCCGATGAAATGCATACCGGAAAACGATTCCGTCATGGCAAAACCGGCCGCAAGTCTTCCGGGAGTTCCGCCACCGGTCCGCCCGAATTGACGCAACCCAACCCATCCATCCTCTCCAAAACGCAAAGCTGGTTTACCGGTCACGATTTCGAGTGGTACCAGTTGGAGAATCGCCTGTTCCGCATCCGCTCCGGCCATCTCCCCCTGCTGCGGCAACTTGTCATTCCGCTATTTGTACGTCATTCCGGAACCGAAGCAGGACGCGTCATCCGCGATGAGGTCATCCCCTCGCCTGCGGCCGCCTTCGACATCCACCTGAACCAATTCGCCTTCCCGGTGATGGACCTCAGCCGCGATGAGGCCACACGCTACCTTCGCCGGGAAAACCTGACCGTGCCAACGGATGCGCCTGCGGGATGGAACCTGGTTCTCCATGACGGGCTTGCGCTTGGCTGGATAAAGAACGTTGGCCGGCGAATGAACAACTATTATCCGGCGGAATGGCGTATCCGCAAGTAATTCCTTATTTTTAGCCCTGCCGGAATCCAAACTGATCCCCTATCGTGCACCAACCAGACTATCGTGCACCAAACCTGGATTGCGCGCAACCCGCCAGAGACCGGCTCATCACATTCACCCCTTGAAATTTCCATGCAAACGCGACTGCCCCGCATTTTCGTCGACACGCTCGGCTGCTCCAAGAACCAGGTCGATTCCGAGGTTTTCATCGCCCAGGCCAGGGCCAATGAATTTGAAGTGGTCTCGGACCTCGAGCAGGCCAACGTTCTGGTGATCAACACCTGCGGCTTCATCGAGGATGCAAAGCAGGAGTCGATTGACCACATCCTGGAGGGCGTGGAGCTTAAAAAGCAGGGCAAGGTGGAGCGCCTGCTGGTGATGGGTTGCCTGTCGGACCGGTACCTGAACGACTTGCGTGCCGACATCCCAGAAGTCGACAAATATTTCGGCAGCAGCCACACCTCCCTGCCCGAGGTGCTCAAGGAGCTGGGTGGACGCTATCGCAAAGAGCTGGTTGGCGAACGGATGCTAACCAATCCGTCGCACTACGCGTACCTGAAAATTTCGGAAGGATGCGACCAGAAGTGCTCGTTCTGTGCGATTCCCATCATGCGCGGCGGACATGTTTCGCGTCCGGCCGACGAGCTGCTCATCGAGGCGAAGAAGCTGCGCGCCAAAGGTGTGCGCGAACTGGTGCTCATCGGGCAGGACCTTACCTGGTACGGCCTCGACCTGTACGGCAAACGTACGCTGGCCGATCTGCTGATGCGGCTATCGGATGTCGGTTTCGAGTGGATCCGCCTGCAGTACGCCTATCCCGCCAAATTTCCGATGGACATCCTTCCTGTCATCCGCGAACGCGGCAACATCTGCAACTATCTTGACATGCCTGTGCAGCATGCCAGCACGGAAGTGCTTAAATCCATGCGGCGCGGCATGAGCGGGCCCCGCATGCGGGAGCTGCTGCATCACATCCGGGAGGAAGTGCCGGGAATCCGGCTGCGGACCACCCTGATCGTCGGTTATCCCGCCGAAACACCGGAGCATTTCGCTGAGCTGATCGATTTTGTCCGCGACATCCGGTTTGAGCGGCTGGGATGTTTCGCCTACTCGCAGGAAGAGGCCACGACCGCTTACGATCTGGGGGATCCGGTGCCGGCAGCAGAGAAAAAGCGTCGTGTCAGGGAGCTCATGGCCGTCCAGGAGGAGATTTCGAGAGAACACAACGAAGCGCTCATCGACCAGGAGCTTCCGGTGCTTATCGACCGCATCGAGGACGGAATCGCATACGGACGCACCGAATGGGATACGCCCGAAGTGGACAACGAGGTCATCATCCAGGGCGCCGATCCGGGCTTTTCAACCGGCGACCTGCACACCGGGTCATTCTACAACGTGCGCATTGTGGATGCCGAGGCATTCGACCTGTTCGGTGTGATTGCCGGGCGCCCTTAGTCCTTCACCATGTTTTCAGGTCCCGGGAGGCGGAAAGCCATCACGGAGCCGACCAGCATCATAAGTGTAAAGGCGGCAATCACACCCGGCACTCCGATGAGCGCGGCCAGCAGCCCGATGAGGGAGGAACCCAGGAAAATGATCCCGACAAGCGTATTGCTCACGGCCACGTAAAGCGGACGTTCCTTTTCCGGAGCCGCATCCACCAGATAGGTTTTGCGTCCCAGCCGGGTGCCGGCCTGGGCGAATCCGGTGATGAAGATTATGGTTGCGAGCCACCAGGAGGTGTAATCCAGATCCAGCCACCCTACGGCCAGGGCTATCAGGGCCGCCGCCGCACCGATGAGTCCGCCCCAGCCCATGGCTTTGTTGCTGGACCGGTCTGCTATCCTCCCCCAGAAATAGCTGCTGAGTACCATGGCAAGACTGTTGGCCATGACAAACAGCCCGAGCCCGCCGAGGCCGGCGCCAAGTTCGCGGGCGAAGAGGGAGTAAAACGGCACGACCAGCGGAACGCCGAGCAGCAGGCTACGAGCTATGACAAAATTCCTGAATCCGTGCTGTTCCGATAGAATGCGCCAGCCGTTGCGCGCTTCTTCTATTGCGTTGCGTCCGCCATCGGTGGCTCCGGCCTCTTCACGGATGAACGCAAAAAGGGTGGTGGCCGCAAACCAGAGCCCAGCGGCAAAGGCCAGAAGGCCTGCGTAAAACTGGATGGGCTCGTCATCCCCGGCGGTCAGGGTCAGCCAGGCACCGGCGGCCAGGGCAAGCGCGCCGCCGACCGTGGCCCGGATGGAGAGCAGCGTGCCGCGTCTGCCTTTCGGGATGGTCTTGGCCATCACATCCTTGAAGCTGACCGAGGCCACGCCGCTTGCCACGCTGAAAACGGCCAGCAAAACCAGTATGCCGATGCCGCCCCACAGACCACCGACGAACAGGGTCAGCGGTATCATCAAAAGCAGGGCCAGCGCCTGGACATAGCCTGAGGCCACCCAGAAGTACTTGCGCCGCTGATATTTGCGGATTCGTGACGACACCAGCAACTGCGGCACCAGCGAGCCGCTGCGGTTCAGGGGCACCAGAAACCCGCTCAGCGATGACGGCGCACCCATGGCGCTCAGCAGCCAGGGAAGGACCAGACCCGGACTGGCAATCTGTTCGGCCAGCTTCGTCAGCGCCCCGTTGCCGGCATTCAGGAAAAAATTGCCCGGCGCCTCACGGCAGGCACTGTCGGAGATGTCGCGGCAGGCGCGGTCATCGTCAATCGTCAGCAGTTCGTATGCTTTGTCAAGTGTCTT
This sequence comes from Balneolales bacterium, assembly GCA_007132975.1. Taxonomy (GTDB): domain Bacteria; phylum Bacteroidota; class Rhodothermia; order Balneolales; family Natronogracilivirgulaceae; genus SKNL01. The sequence goes on along the minus strand of SLNO01000024.1, from coordinate 48,549 downwards.
TTCCTTCGCGGACAAATCAGGCTGGGTTTGGTGGCAGGTAAAAGTGATGTCAGAAGACGATACCGGCGGAGAATGATATGGCGCGGTGCTGCTCATCATATTCAAACTGCCGATCGAATATGTTTTCCATGCCAAACAGCAAACGCACTTCCAGATCAAGATCGACTACAAAAAAGCCCACCCGGGTCCCAACCCCAACCACAAATCCGAAATCGCCGTCACGATACCACTCCTCAGCCTGCGGCACATCCATGCCGCCGAAATTGAACGATATCCCCGACCGGAAGCCGACGTACGGTCCACCAAAAATATTGGGTGTGACTGGTCCCGGGATGGGCAGGTGCGCCTTAACGAGCAGTGGCAACTGGATGTAGTTCATGCGGAGGGAGGCCGGACGCGGTGCCTGAAAGCCAATGACAATCTCGTCATATTCGGTACCCAGCTGGGAGTAAAGCATCTCTGTCTGGATGGAAATCGGCAGAATGCGGAAGTTGTAGGCGGCGAACATGCCGAAATGGGACCCCGTCATGGAGCCGGTTCGGTAGACCGAGTTGGTCACGGACGAGATGTTCACCCCGGCCTTAAAACCGTAATCCAGAAGCTGGGCATCCGCCTGGCGAGGAAGCAGCAGGATCATGAGCGCAGCGATGACCAATGCCGTAATTTTCAATAATTGCATCTGTTTAAATCAATTTAGATTCATAGAAACACGTAGAATATTCATGACGATTTCAGTCAAACGACTGTGTGTCAGCGAGATGCCCGGTCATGGACATTTCATGGTTGCAGCGTTTACCTAACAATCTGGTGGATGTGGCTGTGCGCCCCATAAAGGCACTGATCGATAATTATCTACCGGAAGTTAGCAAATCCTTACTATAATGTACCAAGAAGTTGTAATTGCCACTATACCGGTTCCAGCCAACATAAATGAAGGATATTGTGAGATTCAGGGTCGTGGTATTCGATTTTGACGGCACGCTGGCCGACACTCTGGGCTGGGCAGCAAATCAGATGCCCGGCATTTCAGCCCGGTACAGGACCAGGAATGTGGAACCCGAAGAGTACGATCACATCCGGGCACTCCCTCCGAAGGAATTGCTCTCTTATCTGGAAATATCCACCTGGAAAATGCCTCTCATCATGTGGGAGCTGCGCCGGAAGATGCGCCGCGACACCGCAAGGCTGGAGCTGTTCCCGGGCATTGCAGGCGTCCTGCTCGATATGGCAAACAGGGGTATCCGCCTGGCTGTCCTCAGCTCCAATGCGGAAAAGAACATTCGAGCGGTGCTGGGGCCGGAGCTGGAGCCGCTGTTCAGCCATTATCAGTGCGGCGCGTCATTTTTTGGCAAGAAAGGAAAATTGCAGAGGCTTCTGGACAAGGCAGACGCAGATCACCGGGATGTAATGTATGTCGGTGACGAGCTGCGCGACCTCGAAGCTGCAGAGGCCGTTGGAGTCGCTTTCGGTGCGGCTTGCTGGGGCCTCAACAGCAAAGAAACTTTTGAGCGATACACACCGTTCGGGATTTTCACACAGCCGGGGGACATTGGTTCTGCAGTTATTTCCGGCTGACCCGCCACATCCACCAGAAAAAAATGAAATGAACATGATCGGTATCTCCCGGACATACAGGAGCATGTTTAAAAACGTCATGGTCATTCTATGTGTCCTCATGAATCAAGCATTTTAAACACATGAAATGAACACGACAGCCACCAGCTGGCACACAGGAGAATAATTAAATCCTGTCATGTGAATTCATACTGTCCTTATGAATATTAATTGATTTAAACAGATGAAAATACTGCTCACCGGCGTAACCGGCTACATTGGCAAGCGGCTGCTGCCCGTACTGGTCGAAAAAGGCCACGATGTGGTCTGCTGCGTGCGGGACCGCGGGCGCCTTAACCTGGGAAGGGATCTGGCGTCCAGGGTTACGGTGGTGGAGGCGGATTTCCTTGACTCCGATTCTCTTGAAAGCATCCCTGACGATATTGACGGGGCGTATTATCTTGTGCATTCCATGTCCTCCCGGTCCGGTGATTTTGAGGAGTTGGAGCGTCAGTCGGCCGAAAATTTCCGGAATTGCATGGACCGGACCAATGTACGGCACGTGATCTACCTGAGCGGCATCATCAACGACCAGAACCTGTCGAAGCATCTGGCATCGCGCAAACAGGTTGAGGACATCCTGGATTCTGGAAGCTATGCGCTCACAACACTGCGGGCCGGCATCATCATCGGCTCGGGAAGCGCATCGTTCGAGATCATCCGCGATCTTGTGGAGAAGCTGCCGGTGATGATCGCCCCGAAGTGGCTGAAAACCCGCTCGCAGCCCATAGCCGTGAGGGATGTCATAACGTATCTGGAGCGATGCCTGGGCGATGAGCGTACCTGGGACCGGAATTTCGATATTGGCGGGCCGGATGTGCTCACCTACAAGCAGATGCTGATGGAGTACGCCAGGGTACGCGGACTGCGGCGCGCCATTGTCACCGTTCCGGTGCTCACTCCCAAGCTATCTTCGTACTGGCTCTATTTTGTCACTTCCACAACCTACTCGCTGGCGGTGAAGCTGGTCGACAGCATGAAGGTGGATGTGACCTGCCGCGACAATGACCTGCCAGAGATGCTCCGGATCAAACCTATTCCCTACGCAGAGGCCGTATCACGGGCTTTTGAAAAGATCGAGCAGAACGCGATCCTTTCCAGCTGGAAGGACTCCCTCATCAGCGGCAGGCTGCGGACCGGGCTTGGCCAGCACATCCAGGTACCCAAATTTGGCTGTTTCAAGGACCGGAAGGAGCGGCCAATACGCGACCGGGACGGTGTGCTGGGCCGGATATGGTCCATCGGCGGGCAGACTGGCTGGTATTACGCCGACTGGCTATGGGGCATAAGGGGCTTCCTTGACAAGCTTTTCGGCGGGGTCGGGCTGAGGCGCGGGCGCACATCCCTGGACGATATCAGCACCGGCGACACCCTCGACTTCTGGCGGGTGCTGCTGGCCGACAAAGACGAAGGACGGCTGCTGCTGTTTGCCGAGATGCGGCTGCCGGGCGAGGCCTGGCTGGAATTCCGTATTGAGGAGGACAGGCTGATACAGGAAGCCACATTCCGTCCACGCGGGGTCTGGGGTCGCCTGTACTGGTATCTGGTACTGCCTTTCCACTTTTTCATCTTCAACGGGATGATCCGAAAGCTGGCCGGCTGAACGGCCAAATTCCGCAAGGTCTGCATTGAAAAAGCATCCAATTATTATATCTTGACCGGAAAGCGGGTCTGACCGCATTCGCTCAAATCATTGCAATGCAACAAGGTGTTGGAAAGCCACCTTTTGCTCCAGGGCCACGGAATTCCTACCCTCCACACTACTTGCTGGGACATTATTATGAAATCACACCTGATATGTTCGCTCTTTTTTCTGATCCTGTTTGCCCACAACCAGTCTTTTTCGCAGCAACAGCCCGACACGCCCTATCCGACCGACTACTTCCCCTTCTCCGTATGGTACAGCGGCGGAGATGCGCGGGCTCCCATGCTCTCCGAAATCACGCCCGACTCTCGCGAAGAGTGGCTTCGCGACCTGCGCCAGATCCGGGAACTTGGCTTCAACACGGTCCGCACTTGGGTCGAGTGGCAGCGCGTGGAGCCGCGGCAGGGCGAGTACAACTTTGACAACCTGCGCCTGCTGATGGAGCTTGCCGATGAGGCCGGGCTCAAGGTATTCATTCAGTTCTATGTGGATTCGGCCCCCGACTGGGTCGGCAGGCAGAATCCGGATGCCAAATTCAAGGCACAGGACGGCACCCTCGTTGCGTCTCAGTCCGCCCCCGGATTCTGCACCGATCATGACGCAGTACGTGACGCGGTTCTCAACTTCTATACCGAAACCGCCCGCGTCGCAAATGAGTACAAAAATTTCTATGGATGGGACCTTTGGAGCGAACCGCACATCATCAACTGGGCCAATATCGACTACGTAGCCAATGCCCAGTTCTGCTACTGTCAGTCCACACAGGCTCGTTTTCGCGACTGGTTGCGGGAAAAATACGGTTCACTTGACGCGCTCAACACTGCCTGGCATCGCGGCTTCGAGGAGTGGGAGGATGTGAGTCCGCCCCGCTTCAGCACCATCCTGAGCTACACCGACTACCTCGATTGGAAGACCTTCATCTACGAAAAACTGGCCGACGATTTGCGCATGCGTTATGACGCAGTGCGCCTTGCAGATCACCATAACGTGATCACGTCCCATGCGGCGGTATCCTCCATCATCATCTCCCCGCATATGGGTGTGGGCGCCACCGACGACTTCCTGATGGCCGACATGGTCGACTACTACGGCGTCTCGCTTTACCCGAAGCACAACCATCCAGACCGCCATTGGCCCGCCTGGCGCGTAATGAACATGATGGACTTCGCCCGCAGCGCCAACCGCGGCAACAAGGGCTGGTACGTCGGTGAGCTGCAGGCCGGCAAAGGCACCATAGCCCTTATCGTCAGCGATCCCGTGACACCCGGCGACCACCGCGTTTGGATCTGGTCCGCCATCGCCAAGGGCGCCAAGGCCATCAACATCTACGCTTACTACCCTATGTCGTCGGGTTACGAGTCGGGTGGATACGGCCTGGTGAATCAGGACGGATCGCTCACCGAGCGGGCAGTGCGGGCCGGAGAGCTGGCGTCCGTGGTGGACCGCAACCAAGAACTGTTCCTCAATTCGCAGCCCGTTCCGGCCGAAGTGGCCATAGTCTACAACCCGCTTTCGCAGATGGTTGGCGGGGCGCAACGGCGCGCTGACCACCCCATGGCGCACCATAACTCGCTGATCGGCTACTACCGCGTCTTCGCCGAAAACAACATCCCCGTTGATTTCATCCACCGCAGAGACCTGGAATCAGGCGACCTTTCGCAGTACAAGCTCATCATCCTCCCGTGGTCGCTCATGCTCACACAGCACGCGGCCGACGGACTCAGAAAATTCGTCGCCGATGGCGGCCATGCCGTCGGTGAGGCGCGCATCGGCTGGAACGACGATCGCGGATATGCTTCCATGGAGATACCCGGCATGGGCCTGCACGAGGTTTTTGGCGTCCGCGAACACGAAGTGTGGATGCGCGAACACGACATCCCGCTGGTGCTCACGCAAAATGAGCATCCATTCTGGAGCCGCTTTGTGGATCCAGCAGGGTTGCAGGATGCCAGGCGCCCGACTCCCGCCGACACGCTGGTCGGTACCCTTTACGGCAAAACCGTGGAGCTGATAAGCGATCAGGCCGAGGTCATCGCGCAGCTTGATATGACCGGCGACCCGGCCGTGGTCGTCAACCGCTACGGAGAGGGGGAGGCGCTGCTGGCCGGCTCCTTCCTCGGCATGGCCAACTTTCCGCAGACCCTGCCCGCAAACAACGCATTCATGGAAGCGCTGGCCGACTGGGCAGGGGTTACACGACCGGTATCCACCTCGCGGGACGGTGTCTCTGACACACCCATCGTGGCACGGCTGCAGACCGATGGCAGGGGATACCTGCTTTTCCTGATCAACCATGGCCACGAAGAGGCCGAACTGTCGGTTTCTGTGATGGTGGATGGGGCCGGGCGTTTCCGGCTCCAGGATATCATCCACGATGAACGGAAGCGTGTATCTGCCGATGACGGGCGTATCGGTTTCGATACCCGGGTACCAGGACGGGATGTCCGGGTGTGGCGGATCAATGCGGAGTAACGAAGGCTACCCCCACGGCCTGAGCCGTTCGGGATCGCCGGCTCGGACCAGCGCCCTGGCCAGCACCAGACTGGAATCGATCAGCGGCAAACCCTCTATTTCCGGTTCGCGCCAGGCCAGCGGGAATTCCGTGCATCCAAAAACGACGGCTTCAGCACCTCTTTGGCGGAGGGATTGGCAGGTTTCGGCAAGTATTCTGACCGATTCCGGCGATGCCCCGTCGGGCGTGGCTTTGATGCCCCATTCCGGATCGTAGATCGCCGATTGCAGCACACTCTGCTCATCGTCGGTCACATCCAGCACCTCCAGGCCAAGCTCGCCGAGCATGCCATAGAGACCGGATGCCCGCGTGCCGGTCGTGCCGACAATTCCCACTTTCCGCACCCCGGAAAGATTGTAAATTATATGCCAGCCTACTTCCCGAACCATGTGGAGCAGTTGGATTTTGCAATTGTTTGCCTGCAGCTCCGATACAATCCGGTTAAAAATGACGGGGGCATGGGCGGAGTTGCAAGCCATGCCCGCGACGGTAGCCCCGGCCTCTTCCAGTTTCATCAGGACCCGGGCAATGGCCAAACCGGGATTGGAGTGATCGTCCGGCGACGAACTTTCACCACCAGCCTTACTTCTCAAAATGTATTCCGTTCGATCCCCGATTTCGCTGGGGAATGAGTGCAAAACAAAAGGCAGGTGGTCCTGATCCCTGATTGCGATGGTCTGTGAAATGATTTTGGATGCCAGGTCCACCCCGGCCACGGGTCCCATCCCCCCGACAATCCCGATGATATTTTTGTGTGGATTCTGAGCCATGTATTTTTGCTGTTTTCAGATAATCGATTCTGTTTTGTGAGTTTACGGTTCAAATTGTTGCAGTTTATTCCTTAACCATGACCTGAGTCCACACTCACCGCACCTTTTCCAAACAACCGCCGGTCTCCGGTTATTCGCGTGGAAGCCGGTCGTTCAGGTGCCTCATGTTGTAGTGATCGAGGATTTCGATGACCTTGTCCAGCGGTATGGCATCCATCCGGTTGCCGTCACGTCCGGTCATACCCTCGGACATGAACAGAGCATTGTAGAACGCTTCCTGCGTGGCTTCCTCCACGGCCTGGAACAGCGGGTTCATCTCGTTGTTGCCGATCAGGGCCGGCGCGGGATCCACCAGGCGCATTCCCCCCGTCGGGATGGTATAGGCGGTGGAAAAGGCGATGGCGAAGTCCCCGGAGAAGTTGGACATGTACCCCACCGTACGCCCCATGCCCATGAACGAGCGCTTGGCCATGCGACGCAGGTTGCGGTCCGACAGCGGCGCGTCGGTGGCGATAATGATCATGGCCGAGCCGTCGTCTTCTTCCATGTGACCCTGCTGCAGATTACCTCCCATCTGGCCTTGTTGCATTTGTTCTTGCTTTTTCTGCTGCTCCTTTCGTTCCAATCGCTCTATTTCGCGCGAGAACGGCACACTGTTGATGTACAGGTCGCGGCCGAAATTGGACTGCACCAGCACACCCACAGTGTATTGCTGTCCGCCAATAGGCACTGTGACACGCGATGCGGTACCGATACCCGATTTGTAGCCAAAGCTGCGCGTGCCGGTGCCCGCGCCCACACTGCCCTCGGCCACTTCGGCAGCTTTCGCCGATTCAATGGCGCGGAACACATCCTCCGCTGTGATGTGCTGCCCGCGGATGTCGTTCAGGTATCCGTCGTTGGTCTCGCCTACCAGCGCGTTCACCGATCGCACATCCTCGTTGCCGTCCTGCGCCAGGACCCAGGCCGCCGTTGCCTCAACAGCGGTGCCAACGCTCAAAGTGTTGGTCAGGACGATCGGCGTTTCGATGTTACCCAGCTCATCCACCTGTAGTGAACCGGCCATTTTGCCGAAGCTGTTGAAATTGTAGATGGCGCCAGGCACTTTTTCCCGGAAAATGTTGCCGCCGTGCGGGAGGATGGCGGTGACGCCAGTGCGTATGTGGTCGCCCTCGATGCGGGTGACGTGTCCCACCCTGACGCCGGACACGTCAGTGATCATATTCAGCGGCCCGGAGGGCAATACGCCCACATGGACTCTAAGCTGATCGGCCCTTTTTCTTTCAGGTGTGTTTTTGGACGTTGCGACGCAAACACCCGCCAGCAAGAACAAACCCGTCAAGAACACAATAAACAAAGCATCTGGATTCATCATGAAACTCCTGTTCACATTGATTTTTTTGACTTCAGAATTTTGAAAAAGAACATTTCTCGCTTAGAAGCATAACGCTCTTTATGACGCGACGGCATTGCTTACTCCAGGTCCCAGTCATCCGTCCGGAACGGTGATGCCGGCAAACCCTCCCTGTTGTACAGGTTGGCCGAGTCCGGATTATCGGACCAGGCATAGCGCACTGCCACCGGATCCGGTACTTCATCGCTGCGCACCAGCATGTGATCACCCTCAACCCAGGCTTCCGCCCAGACAAATTTACGCTCCTCACCTGCAATGGTAACGTGACGCACTTTGCCCGCGTCATTGCCATCAGCTTTCAATCCGCTTCCGGTGTGCGTGAACGATATCCGAACCGTATCCCCACTCACAGCCATTTCCTCATACAATGGACCTGACCAGACAAGGTCTTCACCATAGGCAACATGCCGGGCAGCCAGTGCCAGCCGGTCGCCAACATCCCATTTGTTAAGCGGGTGGATGTCATTCCACTCGCCGATATCTATAGCCACAGCCATTCCGGTACCGGGAACCGATAGCGTCTTCAGCTGAGACTCCCGCAAACGCGCCCAGTTGCTGTCTTGCGGGCGGTCGGATGACTCCATGTAGTTTGCAAGCTGGACATAAAGAAATGGAAACTCGCCCTGGTGCCAGTGATTTCTCCAGTCCGCTATCATAGCTGGAAACAGCTCCGAATATTCGTCCGGGCGACCCGTGTTGGATTCCCCCTGATACCAGATCGCCCCCCTGATCCGATAATCAACAATTGGCGCGATCATGGCATTAAAAAGGCCAAGCGGCTTCCAGCGAATAAAGGTTGGTCCCTCAAGCGGCGGCATCTCTGCCCCCATACGATAATGCCATGTGCCTCTAAGGTCGATGGTATCATTGGGGGTGGAAAGTTCAAACGGCTTGTCGAGGACAAAACCCCCGCGTCCCCGTTCATTCACCACACGAATGGCAAAGGTATTGACCCCATCCTCTAATATACCATCAGGGACATCATACCATCTGGGCGGATACTGATAAGTGGTATTCCCGACAAAAACGCCATTAATAAAGATGGAATCAGCATCCACGATACGGCCCAGATCAAGGCGCGCCGGCTGTCCGGTCATGGACCCGGGAACCTCGACCTCCTTGCGGAACCAGAAGACACCATTCACCTCCCTCCCGATGTCGTCTGCCCAATAGCCCGGGACCGTCATGGTGTCCCAGCCGGTCACGTCAATTTCGCGGGCATGCCAGGGTGCGTCGGAAGCCCGGTATCCCGCATCCTCTGCCGTGACCTTTTCGTGCCAGGCGTTTATACGCTCACGATCTTCCTGCTCAATCTGTCTGATAAGCGCGTCATCCTTGAACAGCTGCGCTTCCTCGTAGTGGACGGGAAATGCCTTCAGCGCTTCCTCGCTCATCCACGACTCTGCGGGAGAGCCGCCCATACTCGTGTTGATTATCCCAACCGGAACACCCAGATGCTCGTGGATATGGATCGCAAAATAGTGGGCGGCAGCGGAGAACCGGTGGATACTGCTGCTGCAGGAGGCGACCCACTGTCCGCCGGACAAATCCTCCCGGGGATTCTGGAAGTCATACCGGTTTGGCACTTCAAAATGGCGGATACCGGGGTAGTTTGCGATGGCATACCGGTCTTCTCTGTTTGGATGCACCAAGTCCAGGCGAAGTTCCATGTTTGACTGACCAGAAGCGACCCAAACCTCGCCAACCAGAATATCCCGGATGGTCACCGGTTCGGGCTGATCCCCGGACCTCATCTCCATTTCAAAAGGCCCGCCGGCTTCCCCGGAAATTATGGCGACAGTCCATCGCCCGCTGTCATCCGCTTTGCCTGTGAACGTTTCATGACGGAAGGACACTTCCACTCTGGAACCGGGATCGTCCCATCCCCAAATCCTGACTTCCTGATCACGCTGCAGGACCATCCCGTCGCTCAGGATCCTGGGAAGCCCGGGTTGCGCCAGAACAGGCAGCGCCAGCAGTATAAGAATCGGGATCAAGACACTGGGTGTGATTCGGGGCAACTTTGATCTTTCCATATTCAATTTTCGAGATTTCCCTGAAGTGTTCATCAATGACGTCAAAGGAATTGCAAAATGGCGCATTTCAACTCCAGGTTGGTTTAGGGATGGAATGAGATAATGATATAATACAATCTCTGCTGGAAAACTATGCTGGAAAAACAGCTCGTGCAATACTAGTGGTAATGCCAATGGAGGTGATGCCAACGGTGCCGATGGTTACAAGCCTAATAATGCAAAAAGAGCCATCCTGAAACAAATCAGAACGGCTCTTTCATCTGTTTAAAATGTTGGATTTATATGGTCAGATAGAATGTCCATGACGTTTTTAATCATACTCCTGTGTGACCGGTAGATGTCCGGTCATGGACATTTCATGTGGTTTTGCAAAGTACTCAGGCCGGAGCGTTAATCACTCCGTTTCCGGAGTGCCCGGTTACTCGTTTTTGCTCCTAATCTCGCCTTTGATGTGGTTATTCGCATCAACTTTAAGTGAATTGATCTCCTCGCCCCAGTAGATGGTCCTGTGCGGGAACGGGATTTCAACATTTTTCTGGTCGAAGGCTTTTTTCAGCCGCTTTCGGTATTCGCGTCCCACGGTCCACTGCTGGATAGGCTTTGTGCGGATGCGCGCCTTGATGACCAGGGCGCTGTCGGCGAAATCATCCAGGCCGAAGATCTCTACCGGCGGCAGGATCAGGTCCTTGAAATCGGGATCCTCGCAGAGTTCGTCGCCGACCTGCTTCATGATATCCATGACCTCATCCACATCCTCCTTGTACGCCACGCCGATGTCGAACACCATGGCCGACCACTCCTTGGTCATGTTCGACAGCGAGTTGATCTTTCCGTTCTGGAAGACGTGCACGATACCGGAAAAATCGCGCAGAGTAGTGGTCCGTAGTTCAATTTTCTCCACAAAACCGCCGGTTCCGTTAAGAATGGCGACATCGCCGGCGCGTATCTGGTCTTCCAGGAGCATGAAGAAGCCCGAGATGTAATCCCTGACCAGCTCCTGCGCTCCGAATCCGACGGCAAGACTGATGATACCCACACTGGCCAGGATGGGTCCGATATTGATCCCCACGTTCTGCAGCAGCATCATAAAGAACAGTATCCAGAGAAGCACCCTTACAAAACCATGGGAAATGCTTGTCAGGGTGTTGATGCGTTTTGCCGCTTCGTTCGAGTCCACTTCCTCTTTTTTTTCCGCACGGTTGATCAGGTTTTTTCGGATTTTGCGGAAAACGATGCTGACCACTTTGAACAGGATAATGAAAATGGCAATGACCACGATCACTCCCGGCAGATCATTGATCACCCACTCCTTCCCGGTCACGGCAAACTCGGCTATGAGTTCTTCAATGGGTTGCTCTTCAAAAACTTGATCATTGTTTATCTCTATGTCGACTGGCTGATCGATTGGTTGCTCTTCCATTGGCTGATATTTTAACTGTTTAAAAAATTAGATTTCCAAGGTCACATAGAACGTCCATGACAACAACCCATTCAATTGGGCATGTTCCAAGCTATCATGTAGATTCTCCAATAATTCCCAGATATCACACAATTTTAGTTCATAATAAACTACGTGCCGCTGTAGCAGTAACAAACCCTGACCAATCATAATTTCACTCAGTAAAAACGAGCACATGCTGTGATCCAGCGCCGATTTTTTTTGTTTTTTCAATTCAATTCAGCATTTTACATCGAAGTGTAAGAGTTGCTTGTTTGCCATATCCATTATTTATGTCCAGAGAAAGAGGGTTTCTCAGCGACAAGTACAGTATTCATTCCGGATCCATGTCGCAGCAACACCACAGAGATGCAGCCGGACCATCGCATTCAGGACCGAGCGAATAGAATCCGCATAGTATTTGGTCTCCTGTTCATTGTTTTTTTGACTTCAACTGAAATGTTCCTGACCACAGTCCTGTCGCACAGGTGCATGATTATTAACGCCTTGGACAGTTGAAGTGACGACCTCATAAATCCAAAATCATAATCTGATGAACCGTTATTACAGCGCTTTTCCGCTCATTGCATTATTTCTCCTCGCCTTTTCCGGAACCGCTCACTCACAGTTTGCCGGCGGTGACGGTACACCTGACAGTCCCTGGCAAATCCAGACTGCCGAACAATTGCACAATGTCCGGGATCACTTGAGTGCACACTTCATTCTGGTGGACGATATCGACCTGGGTATTGCACCATGGAATGAAGAAAATGGCTGGGAGGCCATCGGGATTTATATCGACTGGAATGACCCCGATAATGCTCCGTTTACCGGAACCCTCGACGGTGACGGTCATACCATCAGCGGACTCTATATATATCGCCCCGATGAAGATCATCAAGGTCTTTTCGCCGATACGGAAGGAGCCCTCATCAAAAATGTGACCTTGGCCGATATCGATATCACTGGCCAAAATAATGTTGGTGGACTGGCTGGCCGTAATGTAGAAGGAACCATATCAGGGGTTTATGCTTCAGGCGTCCTCAATGGGCACACTTCTGTCGGTGCACTTGTCGGAGAGATCAGACAGCAGGGCGCCATCATAACCGATTCGCATGCGTCTGCAGATGTAACCGGTGAATACGCTGTTGGCGGACTGGCTGGCCGTGTTACCGCTGATGCACGCATCGACAGGTCCCATGCTGACGGCAATGTCACAGGCACCGGGGAGGGTCTCACGTACGCCGGAGGCCTGGCGGGCTTGGTTAATCTGAGGAGCTCCATTAGCACTTCCCATGCTACTGGGGACGTCACCGGCACAGGCAACAGAGTCGGAGGTCTTGCAGGATCATACAATCCCGGCAGGGGATATGATTTGGTAAATTGTTACGCCACCGGCAATGTCACGGGTGTATGGAGAGTGGGGGGACTGGTCGGTTATCTTCATAACAGCAAAATTGCCGACTCCTATGCGACCGGTGATGTTGATGGAGAGTCCTTTATAGGCGGACTTGTAGGGGATACCGATAATGGCGAAATCATCTATTATCCAACTTCATACTGGCGGCATCAGACATTCGCATCGGGCAACGTGACAGGCTCCGGGGGGCTGGGCCAGATCGGTGGACTGGTGGGATCAAACCGAGGAAGTATCATCAGGGCTTTTGCAACGGGATCGGTGGATGGAGATGTCCGGGTTGGTGGCCTTGCAGGTGTGAACTCATCATATGCAATCATTGAAAATTCATATGCGACAGGCAGTGTCAAAGGCGATAACATGGTCGGAGGGCTGGTTGGCCACAATACCGAAGCAAATCGGCGCAGTGGAAAAATCACCAATTCCTATGCCGTCGGAAAAGTCTTTGACGCCGATCAGGCAGGGGGCCTCGTGGGCCTGAATGACGGCGATTCATCCGAAAACGTCATTGACTCCTACTACGATATCGAGAAAACGGAACAGGATGAGAGTGATGGAGGATACGGACGCACAACCGACGAAATGACCTATCCCTACGCAGAGGGTGTTTTTGCAAACTGGAATTTCGAACATACATGGATTCACGATACCGACCACTCCGTTAATAACGGATACCCGCACATGTCCATGCAGGATACGGATACCTATGTATCAGATCCAGGGCCGCATGAGGATACCGCGCTGGAAATCAGGTTGTCGCAAAACCATCCCAACCCTTTCAATCCCACAACCCGAATCTCGTTCAGCTTGACTGAGGCCGCTGATGTGCGCCTTGAAATATTCGATATGCTTGGGCGGCGCGTAGCCCTGCTGGTCAACGAACGGCGGCAGGCCGGACGGCATACTGTTGATTTTGATGCATCCGGACTGTCCAGCGGTGTCTACATCAGCAGGCTGCAAGTGGGCGGTTACTTCGCAGCCGGTGTCGGCATGGACAATGATAGTAGAGTGGGGCACAATCAGGGCCTAACGGGCCGTAATCCTGCGCGCAAGGTGCTGACGCGCACCATGACATTGGTGAAATAGAAACCGATTCCCGGTCATCGCACAAGCACCATTTTGCGGATCAGGGTCCCACTCCGCGTCTGCAACCGGAACCGGCAGAGCGGAAAAATCTTCCTAATCGAACTTCTTGAGAAAATCGATGAGGCGCACGTGCTCAATCCCTTCTTGCGAGCCACCCGCAAAATCATCCATGCTCACAACAATTTTCCTGTAATTATCCCGGATTTCAAGCAGATTGCCAGACTCCCTTGCTATGGTGGATTCACTCGCAAGTAAATATGCCACCTGGATGTAGATGCGTTCATTGTTCCTAATGGCGACAAAGTCGATTTCCCGTCCACCCTGGTCGCCGGTGAACACCTCATATCTATGCGATACCAGGTGGTGCCAGACGACATTTTCCATGATTTGACCGATATCGGAAATGCGATACCCGAACAGGGCGTTGCGGATGACTGTATCCTGAAAATAGTACTTCTCCCCGACCTCAAATGTTTTTTTACCCCGAATGTCCAGCCGTTTAACCGGCATTGCAAGATGGCTGGCGGCAAGATACCCCAGGTAGTCGAGCACTGTATTGACCGAAATGATGACCTTTTGGGATTTCAGGAACAGTTTCATGCTTTCGGAATTTTGTTCCTTATTATGAAAGGTGCAAAATTCATTGAAATCGAGTCCGAACACCGGTATTTCTACAAACCGCCCGGTCAGCCGGGACGACAGCTCTCCGGAAAGCATATCCGAATTGCTGCCGGTGATGTAAATGTCGTACTGCTCCTTTGCGGCGAAGTAGCGAATTGCCGATTCAAAGTCCGTGATCTCCTGGATTTCATCTATAATGATGATGATTTTTGACAGATTCGGCGGCGAATGCTCCTTGATATGGGCTATCAGGGATTCTGCATCTCTAATTGAGCGGAAACTCTCGTCTTCCTTGTCTATCCAAATGACAGCCTGGTCTGGTGTATCAGGGCAGAAAAAGCATCCGGAGATGCGGAAAACAAGTGATGCCGTACCCTGCTATTTTCTTTTCAGATTTACTTGCCGATGCAGAACCGCGAAAATATGCTGTCTAACAGATCCTCCGTGGTGATCTCCCCGGTAATGGCCCCAAGCTCTCCAAGCGCCGCCCGCAGGTCAATGGCCAGAAAATCGCCGGTCATGCCACCCTCAAGCGCCCGCAGCGCCTCGTCCACATGATGCCGCGCCTTTTCCAGCGCATCCCGGTGGCGGGTGGATGTGATCATCACCTGCCCGGTGTCTATCTCCTTGTGGTGCAGCACCTCGGCGCGCATCCGGCGCTTGAGCTCCTCAATGCCCGTACCGTCCCTGGCGGATATGATCGCATCAAAGCGTGTCGTGTCCGATGCAACGCTGCCGACACCAGATGCCACATCATCCTTACCCGGATCATCACTATCGCCGTCCGGGTCCGCACCTCCACGGCCCGCCGGTTTCTCCGGTTTACTGGTGGATGCGGCCTGCACCTGACGCAACAGCTCTTCACGAATGGCCGGATCGGCCAGATCCAGTTTTGTCCCCACGTTCAGCAGCACCTTGCCCTCCGACCGTTCGCGGATGCGATCCAGCAGCCGGCGCTCTTCATCGTCCGGCGGCTCGGAGACATCCTTGAGATAGAGGATAAGATCGGCCCGGGCCACCGCCGACTCAGATCGCCGCACGCCCTCCGACTCGATCTCGTCGGCCGTCTCGCGCAATCCCGCCGTGTCGGTCAGGGTGAACGTCAGTCCATCATAGCTCCAGTCGGCATCAATCACATCACGCGTGGTGCCCGCCGTGGCCGAAACGATTGCCCGCTCCTTGCCCATAAGCGTATTTAGCAGGGTGGATTTCCCGGCATTGGGACGCCCGACGAACACCGTCTGCACTCCGTTGCGCACCAGCCGCCCCGACTCATAGGTCTCAAGCAGCCGTCCGATCTCGGTGCGCACATCCCCCAGCAACCGCGCAAGTTCTTCCTTGTTGGCGAACTCCACATCCTCCTCGATGAAATCCAGTTCCAATTCCACCATGGCCGTGGCGTCGATGATCTGCTGCCGGAAAGCCCTGACGTGTTTGCCGAGCTCGCCCTCGAGCTGGCGTCCCGCCGCCTCGACCGCCTTGCGGCTTCTGGCGTGGATCATGTCCGCCACCGCCTCGGCCTGCGACAGTTCCAGCTTCCCGTTCAGGAATGCCCGCTGGGTGAACTCCCCAGGCTCAGCATGACGAACCCCTTGGCGCAGAATCGCTTCAAGCACTTCCTGGGTCACCAGCACCCCGCCATGGCACGAGATCTCGACCGTATCCTCACCGGTATACGACCGTGGCGATCGGAAAATGGTGGCCACCACTTCGTCAATGACTCGCGGTTCTGGCAGCAATCCGGCTTTGCTTCCCGGACCATCTCCGCTGACCACATTCGGTTCCACTTCCCTGTCCGGCAAGCCACCGGAATCGGTTGCCTCGTCCGCATCCGGCCGGTCCACTATTCTGCCGAAATGGGCAGTATGCGTCGACTGTGCGGACAGATCCTTCCCCCTGAAAATGCGGGACACCTTCTCCAGCGCACCTTCACCTGAAACCCGTATCACCGATATGCCCGCTTCACCGAGCGCAGTGGCAATAGCGGCAATGGCTGGTCTTTGTTGGATCGATTGGGGATGCGAATCTTCCACGTTATTGTTAGATTTAGCTCTGGAAAGCTTGGATTTTCAGCAAAAACCTGATTTCAAAGATACAAACCAAACCTGCACCGGCAAAGTGTGTCACCATCGCCGGCCTGCCAAAGCACATCCCGCCATGCCACAGGAGATACAACATTACGAAATCACGCCGATCGCACGGGTCACCAGCCCCTGGCAGGAGATCGAAATACGCCACCATCCCAAATTCGGCAACCAGCTGGTCATCGACGGCGATCTGCAGATATCCGAATCGGACCGGTCCTACAACGTGGCCATGGTGAGCCCGCTGATCATGCTTGGTGCTTTCGGTCGCGTTGCTATCCTGGGCGGAGGCGATGGCGGGGTGCTGCATGAGCTGCTGGATATTGACCAGCACCAGGGCCGCGATCTGGAATCGGCCGTGATGATAGACATCGATGCCGAGGTAACCCGCCTCTCGAGGGAGTACCTGCCCGTCCTTTGCGGCGACGCCTTCGAGCATCCCAAGGCGGAGGTTATCATCGGCGATGTGTTCGAGTATATCGACACCCATCAGGATCTGGACGGTGTAATCTACGATCTGACCATTGATCCGGTGCGCGAGGGACAGTCCCGCCGTGAATTCCTTCAGGAACTGATGCAGAAAGTGGCCCGCAGCCTCAAACCCGGCGGCATGCTCAACATGCAGTGCTGCGGCACCAGGCCCTTCGACCCGGAAACCGGCATCGCCCGTCATGAAATCATGGCCGACATCGAATCGGCCCTTGCCGGCGATTTCCACCAGTTCACGGAACAGCGCGTGTTCATTCCCTCGTTCGGCGAGGCATGGACCTTCCTGGCGGCGAGGCGCAAATAAACAGAACATCGTGCACAAAATCGGCAAGCCATACCACACGGACAGGAGCGCAACCCCCATAACACTGCAGAGTGCGAGGCATATATGAACCTGCGCGGAAATGCATCCCCCACAACCCTGCTGGCTGCGTGCTTTGCGGCTGCGCTCGTCCTGGTGTCACACCCCGGCGAGTCTGAAGCCCAACGCCAGGCCACCCGCAGCCTGATCATCAACCCGCTGCTCGACGAGCGGCTGCACCTGCCCGACGGTGAAGTCCGCGGCTTCCACTCGTTCGGCGGCTGGGCCGGTTTCGGACATTTCGCCTACAGCAGCGACGACCACCACCTGTGGTACCAGGACCTGGGCGGATACGTGGAACTCTGGCGCAACGGCCGCTCCCAGTCGCTTCTGCTTACCGGACAGATCCAGTTCATCGCCGATCCGCACAACGACATCAACTTCAATCCACGGGCCATTTTCTGGGAGGAAGGGCTGCTGTACACCGTGCGTATGAACCCGGGTTACCTGCAGCTTGGCTTCCTGCACCGCTGCAAGCACGACATCGATAACATGGACCGCGGCGAGGAGCGCTCCCTTATTTTCAGCAGCGTCACCGTACGCTACCAGCAACCGCTGTCGGTTTTCCGCGACAACGACCTGATCCTGATGGGCGCCTACGACAACTATCTGATCACCTACGACCGCCGCGACCCGCGCGCACTGGAGGAGCATCCCCCCGACTGGAACGACCTCCAGAACGAATTCACCCTGCAGGCACACTGGATGGAAAACCCGTACGGCAGCGGGCCATTTGTGGATTCACGCATCAATATTATCAGCCTCGACAGCGGCCTGTACATCAACCGGGGCTTCTCCGCCGGATGGAACCTGCACCGAAGCGGGGGTGAATTCCGCGTGCAAGTCAGCTACGAATACCTGCACGACAGCGGCATCCCCGCCATCCCCGAAGGCGTGCACCTGCTCGGCATCGGCATCCGCGCCAACTCCGCATTCGTGATCCGTTAGGATGCGTGACAGAAATAGCATCCGCCATCCTCCCTACTTGTTAAAATGCGCGCATTCATTTATTATCACACCTTACGCCGGGAGTTCTGACCATCCCGCCTGCCTGACCCGTTCCACACCCGCAACCAACGGAGACTCACTGTGATCTTTTTCTTTGTCGTCATCGGTTACCTGGTCCTGCTCATGTCCATTTCCATATGGAAGAGCTTTTTGGTCAAGAATCAGGAGGATTTCATGGTGGCCGGACGCTCCGTCTCCACCCCCAAGCTGGTCGGCACGCTCCTGTGCACCTGGATGGGATCGGGCAGCCTGCTCGCCGGGGCCGGTCTCGCCGCCAACATCGGCTTTTCCGAATTGTGGATGGCGGCCGGGGCCTGGGTCGCGATCGTCATCGTCTTCTTCCTGGCCGCCCGCGTGCGCCGAATCGCCGAATTCACCGTGCCCGACATCCTCGAGCTGCGCTACAACAAATGGGCGCGCATCCTCGGCACCATCGTCATCGTGATCGCCTACACCACCATCGTGGGCTATCAGTTCCGTGCGGGTGGATTTGTGCTGGACCTGGTCGCCGGCATTCCCGAATGGCAGGGCGTGCTGCTCACCGCCGGCTTCATCGTCATCTTCACCGCCTTTGCCGGTATGCTCTCCATCGTCTCGGTGGATATCATCAACGGCGCCGTCATCACCGCGGCCGTGATCATTGCCGTGCCGCTGGTCTACATCAACATCGGCGGGGCCGAGCACCTCACCGCCACGCTGGACCCGTCCTACTTCACCGTCTTCGGCGAAAAGAACTTCTGGTGGGCCATGGGCATCTTCCTGCCGACCTTCTTCCTGCTGCTGGGCGAATCCAACATGTACCAGAAATTTTTCTCCGCCCGCAACGAAAAATCGGCTAAAACGGCGGTCATGTGGTGGGTCGTGGGCACCATCATCGTGGAGACGGCCCTCGCTTCGCTGGCCATCTTCGCCTTCAGCCATTTCAACGCGTTGCCCTCCACCTCCGAGTTCTTCCTTGCCAGCGGCGACTCTGAGCGCATCATCCTGCACACCGCCCGCTACGGCGCCGAAGTGGGCCTGCCGCTCGCGGTCGGACTCCTTCTCATCATGGCTTCCGTCGCCATTATTACCTCCACCGGCAACAGCTTCCTGCTCACGCCATCCACCAACCTGACCCGCGATATCTACCAGCGGTTCATCAACCCGTCGGTTGACGGCAAGCGCATCATCGTGATCCAGCGGATGATGGTCGTGCTGCTCGGTGTCATGGCCTACCTGCTGCTCACGCAGTTCCAGACCATCCTGGCGATGGCCCTGACGGCATACACGATGGTCGGGGCCGGACTCACGCCCGCCCTGCTTGCCGCTTTTCTCTGGAAACGGGTCACCGTAGCCGGAGGCGTGGCCTCCATCGCCACCGGTATGGGCGTCACCCTCTTCATCACCGTGGCCAACTCCGTCCTGGTAAGCACCACCGGCGAGCAGCTGCTAAACGAGCAGTACATCATCCTGCCGGCGGCATCCGCATCCATCCTGGTCCTGATCGTGGTCTCCCTGCTCACCCCGCACGATCCGGAATCCAAGTGGGGACGTTTCTACACCAAAGAGGCCTCCCTTGACGAAGCCATCAGCGAAGTGAAGCAACAGTGATGCCCACCTGACAAAAGGCGAGCCGCATCCACACGCATCAGCATTGCCCTGAAATGGGGAAACCGCTGCGACTCAGGTAGGATACCGGCTGCATCTTGCCACACGGTCTGTGACACTGGTGGGATATCGGATGCACCTCGCCATGTGGTCTGTGACACTGGTGGGATACCGGCTAAATCCAGCGCCACATGCCGCCTGCGGCTCCAGGGCATGTCTATATCAGAAACTGCTTTGGCCAGCGCACTCTTTTGGTTACTTTTAAGGCATTGCGGATGAGCACAAAACCCTGACTATTTTCCAATATTATTTGCCATGACCTTACGAATCCTGCGCATTGCCCTTATCATCATCGTACCGATCATCCTGCTGATGCTCTTCTCCAGCTGGATCATGGAGTGGCTCTGGCTCCGCGAGCTGGGGTACGCCGACGTCTTCCGGGTGCTCAAGGGTACGCAACTGCTGCTCTTCACGGGATCATTCCTGATCGCGGCGCTCTACCTGTTGCTGAACTTCCGCTACCTTGCGCACCTGCTGCGCGACTCCCGGCTGGTCTCCATGATCACCGGCAGTCTCAACATTGCTGTCCCGTACGAGCGCCAGTTCAAATGGATGCGCAACGGCTTCACCCTTTTGGGGCTGTTCACCGCGCTTATATTCTCCCTGGCCATCATGTTCCGCTGGGACGATGCCCTCCGCTTCTTTTTCGTCCAGTCCTTCGGCGCCACCGATCCGGTCTTCGGCCGCGAAATCAGCTTTTACATGTTCCAGCTACCCCTGCTCAACCTGATCCAGGGCTCGCTCGCCGCACTTTTCTTTTTCGTCACTTTCCTGCTGGCCGTCGTCTATTTCGTCACCGACATGATCAGCGCCCGGCCCGGCCAAGGGCTCAAAGCCCATCCACCCGCCCTCAACCACCTCAAGCTCAACGCCGCCCTGTGGCTTCTCATACTTGCCGCCGGGTTTTTCCTGTCGCGATACGAGCTCCTTTTCCGGGAGGATGGGGCTGTCTTCGGCGCCGGCTACACCCATGTGAACATCGAACTGCCTGCACTGTGGGCGGCTTCCATCCTCACTGCGCTGCTGGCCGTCTTGCTTTTCCTGAGCCGGTGGATTAAGCTCGGCAAGGTCATGATCGCCACCGCGGCCCTTACCGTGCTGGTGCTTATCATCGGGCGCGGCCTACTCCCCTCCGCCGTTCAGCAGTTCCGCGTCAACCCCAACGAACTGGAGGTGGAGCGGCCGTTCATCGAGAACAATATTGCCATGACGCGGCTCGCCTTCGGGCTCGACCGTGTCCGCGAAGTCGACTATCCCGCCGACGACACCCTGCGCGTGGACGATATCCGCAACAACCAGCAAGCGATCGAGAACATTCGCCTGTGGGACCATCGGCTGCTCATCCAGACCTACCGCCAGCTCCAGGAGATCCGTCCCTACTACCAGTTCAATACCATCGGCATCGACCGGTACACCATTGACGGACAGAAGCAGCAGGTGATGCTGGCCGGACGTGAACTCTCGCCCCGTCTGCCTGAAGGGTCCCGCTCATGGGTCAACCGCCATCTGCAGTACACCCACGGCTTCGGCATTGCCATGAGTCCGGTGAACGCCGCCAACCGCCAGGGCGAACCGCTAATGATCGCCCGTGACCTCCCGCCGGTCACCCACCCCGACATCCCCATCGACAACGCCGCGATTTACTACGGCAAGGTCAGCCCGGGTTATTTCATCGTCAACACCACCACCGAGGAGCTGCACTATCCCTCCGGCGACGGCAACGTCTACCACCATTACACCGGTCGCGGCGGCATCCCGATCAGCAGTTTCCTGCGCAAACTCCTCTTCGCCTGGGAACTGAACGACATCAACATCCTGCTCTCCGATTACATCACCCCGGAAAGCCGCCTGCAGATCTGGCGCGGGGTGCAGGACCGCATCAACCGCGTCAGCCCGTTCCTGCAGCTCGACGAGGATCCCTATCTGGTGGTGCACGACGGACGCCTGATCTGGATCCAGGATGCCTACACCACATCCAACAAATTCCCCTACTCGGAGCCCAACCGCGGCATCAACTACATGCGCAATCCCGTCAAGGTGACTGTGGATGCGTACGACGGCACGGTCACGTTCTATGTGATCGACAATAGCGACCCGATCATCGGCATCTACCAGAGGATCTTTCCCGACATGTTCATACCGGTGGATGAGGCCCCCTACGGACTCCAGGAGCATTTCCGGTATCCTGTCAACCTCTTCGAGGTGCAGATGGAACAGTACAGCCGCTACCACATGACCAACCCGCGTGTCTTCTACAACGACGAAGACCGCTGGCGCCGGCCGTTTGAGGTGTATGCCGGACGACGGATGACCATGGAACCGTATTACGTACTCGGCCATCTGCCAGACAGCCCGGGCGGTGAAAGTGCCGGTGGTGAAGTATCCGGCGGCGACAACTCCGGCAAGGAGCTGGAATTCATGCTCATCAGTCCGTTCACACCGGAGGGCCGGAACAACATGATTGCGTGGATGGCGGCCCGATCCGACCCCGAACACTACGGCGAGCTGGTCACCTACCGGCTGCCCAAGGACCGGCTGATATTTGGACCGGCGCAGATCGAGTCACGCATTGACCAGGATCCCGAGATATCACGGCAGCTTGCTCTTTGGGACCAGCGCGGTTCCCGGGTGATCCGCGGCAACCTGCTTGTGGTGCCTATCGAAAACTCCTTCATGTATGTGGAGCCGGTTTTTCTGCTGGCCGACCGCGACGACATTCCCCAGCTGCAACGGGTCATCGTTGCCGTGGGCGACGATATTTCGATGCAGCCGACCATTCGGGCAGCTATGATCGACCTGTTCGGCGACGAGCTTGATTTCCTGGATCCAGGAGTCATGCCGGTGCGGATGCCAGACGAAGATGAGCTGATCGCGCAGATGGAGGAGCCGCTGCCGGTTACGGATCCAGCCGCGCGCCGTCCGGTGAGCGCTGTCTCGGAGCGCGAACTGGAGGAGATTCGTTCATTGTGGCAGGAGCTGCGGCAGGCCATGAACGACGGCAACTGGGCGCGTTACGGCGAGCTTCTTGAGGAGCTGGACAGCAAGCTTCAGGACCGGAATTAAGTTCACGGTTTTTCAACCGGCCGGTACTGGCCAATCATCCTGCAATTGGACATGGCACCTCCTGTTCAGGCATATAAACTCTGTTTCAGAAGAGTTTGCCGAATCAGCAGGTCGCTTTCAGGCCGCGTCCAGACCTGTCTGGACGCTATTTGACCAGTGTCATCTGGCGAACGCTGCGTTGGCCTCCGCTGATCATTTCATAAAGGTACACTCCGCTGCCGAGACCGGTTGCGTCAAAAGGCACGGAATGTCTCCCGGCAGCCTGGACTCCATCCACAAGAACCGCAACCCGCCGGCCATCAACCGAATACACAGAGAGGGTCACGTGGGATTGCTCGGGAACCTGGTAGCTTATGAACGTGGTCGGGTTGAATGGATTGGGATAGTTCTGGTCCAGCAACATCGTTAACGGCAACTCCTGCGCAATCCCTGTTTCCTGCATTTCCAGCACTTTGGACACGGCGGCATGCGCATCAAGCACGCCCCATCCCGTAAACTGGTTCCAGCTGCCGTTTCCACGGCTTGTTTCGGTCAAAATCTGCTTTACTTCGGCGGTTGTGAGTTCCGGGTCGATGGAGAGCATCAGCGATACCACACCTGCCACCATGGGTGTCGCCTGTGAGGTTCCGCACCAGTATGCTGCTGTCGTCGGATCTGAACTCCTCAGGCTTACTATCCTGTCACCGGGCGCAACAAGATCGATATGGCTGCCGTAATTGCTGCCGCCGCCCCAACAGAATGGTACGGCGCGTGCACCCAGATTGTTGATGGCACCGACCGAAACCACACCATCATATGAGGCAGGAATGAACGGCACATTATTGTTTTCATTCATCATGCAGGCGATTACGTGGGCTCCGCTCTCAATGGCATCCGATACGGCCTGTTGCATGAAGCTGCTGGGGCTGCTGCCGCCAACGCTCATGTTCAGGACATCGGCCCCGTTGTCGACGGCCCAGTAAATGCCATCCACCCACCAGGAATACAATCCGGAATTGTTCTCATCCAGGATTTTAATCGGCATGATCTTCGCGTTCCAGTCGACGCCGGCCATGGTTCCGCCGTTGTTTCCGGTTGCCAGGGCAATACTGGCCACACTGGTGCCATGGCCATGGTCATCTACTGTTATGCTGTTGTCACTCACAAAATTGTAACCCGGCACCACCCGGTCGCCGAAGTCAGGAACTTCGTCGGGCTGGCCCGAGTCCAGGATGGCAACGATTATGTCGCTGCTGCCGGTCGTAATGCTCCAGGCCGGTATGATATTGATGTCCTCCCCTGCCACACCATTAACTTCAGCTATGGCCTGGCCGCTGTTTTCGAGTCCCCACTGTAACCCAAAAAACTGATCGTTCGGAAAAAGATCTGAGAGCGTTCCGAAGGGTCCATTGGGTTCATGGGGTACGGTTATTTCAAACCCGCCTGGGTTGCGTTTCCCGCTTCCATGCCCTATGAAATCGGGTTCCGCGTATTCGATTTCGGGATGGGCGCGCAGCTGCTGAAGCACGGTCTCAAACCGGGCAGGATCCTGAACCAGACCTATGAACATCCGGTCACGGGCGGTATTGCCGGGAACTGCCGTTTTGTGTCGCCTGGATGACCGGACCATAGTCCGGAGTGATGTCAGCCCAAGGTCTGCCATGAATGCGGCGGCCATCGGGTAGCGCTGTGACTGATCCAGAGATACCGTACCCGCAACTCCTGGTTCCGCAGATTTCTGATGCGTCCGAATTTCAGCGGGAACCAGGCTGTGCTCTTGGAACATGATCATGATTCGCTCCGGATGATGCGCGGCTGATCCTCCATCTTGTGCGGCGGCGGTCAACGAGAGCGCAAAGAGCAAAGAAATGGCAATTAATGAAAATTTCATGGGATTTGATCTATTGATTATATCTTATCGTAAAACATGATTTTACACATATTTACGAACAAGATAACCAAAAGTTCATTTTTGCCGGACATTTTTTTTACATGGGCATATTTCCGGGACCAAAAGCATTGCCGGACAAGCACTCTTGAGAAAAAAAACTGGGTAATCGGGGATTGTTCTCAGCGATCCCACCAGATCACCATGATCCCCGAGACAAGGGAAAGACCTATCCATGCCGAGCCCCAGAACGGCCAGGATGTGGCAGAGACCTTCAGCAGCTCCGACGAACCGGGCCTCGCCGGGGATAGGGCTTCGGGCAGTTGCACAACGGATCTGGGATCCAGGTTTTGGGTATAATTGTAGGCCCACATTAGCGCCTCTGTCAGCCCGTAGGCAATCAGTACCGAAAAAATAATTACCCACAGCCACCCCATCCAGCGAAATCCGACAATAGCAATAAGCAAGGCAGCACCGATCAGTCCATAAGCAATTTCCGGCATGCTTCTCAGCAAGGTGTTGCCTTCAAGTTGGAAGTGGGCCTTGCCTATATAATCATTGATCAGATTAACTCTCTCTAAATCTCCATAGTTATGGCCCGTTATGTTATCTACCCAGATATGGATACCCGGAGTACTCAACATCTGGGGCGAAGATACCGTAATAGTCCAGATAGGCATATGAAACACCGGGATCAAAAACAGTGCCGCAATTATGAATCCTATTCGAGATTGTTTTTTCATTGGTGTGGAATTGGCCGGATACGATACGCCCGCGGAATTTAATTCACTTTTCCTTAATGACTATTGCCCGTCCCCTCAGGGAATTATCTATGATATCTGCTCACCCTATCAGCTTCATATTCTTCGCAAATTCATAAACAAAAATAAATAAAATGTTTCAATTGTCCGTCAGAAATTCTGAATTAATCAAACAATAACCTCTTCTCCCATTAATCCGGGGAAACATTTTTTGCAGCCTGCGTACGTTTTCGAGTCTTTGATCTATTTCAAACAAGGTTTGAAATAGCAAAGAAAAAGTAAGAAGACAACCAGAACGGCCCCTGAATAGGTCATAATACCTGAAAAAAACAACGTTTTCTGCACGGGATATGGAGGCAGCGATCCTGCAAGCTGAAACAAACCCGTTGCAATCAACAGGCCCACCATGGCCAGGCTGCCTGAGGCAAAAAGAAGGATGCCCAGCCGAAGCAGCAATTGGAACCCTCCTACGCCCCTGGCTGGGCACGAAGTAGGCGGACCGGTTCCGGTCGCGAATACCACTCGCTGAATAGTTGTGTACAAAAGCAGGGTGGATACGACCAGCAGCAAGTGCAGGTGGATAAAGCCCATGGTCAGGAAATCCGACTGCGACCAGAGCGCATGTACCGGTGGCCATGACATGAATACAGGCAGTAAAAGCACGGGGACAGATCCAAAAAGACCGACCCACAAAAGCGATTTCCCAATCTGGCGGTTGGTTCTCATTCCCCGGGATATCTTATTGACGCGGATTGATACATAAATGAACCAGACAACGGTCAGTCCGCCTGCCGCGAAAAGGACGCTCCCTGCCATGGCGGCCGCTGTTATGGAATGTGCAGGCAAGCCAAAAGCATCCGGAGCCCCGGATCCCAGCCGGGGCAACAGTGAGGGCACCAAGCCGGCCATCATCAGCCAGAACGGCCATGTCTTCTGCCGGAAGCGGGGGTGTATCAGATAGCGAAAGGCGAGTCCCGCCAAACCGAAGAGCAGCCAGCCATTGAAAAGCACATGCAGGTAATACTGTACGGCCGCATCCATCCAGAAAGGAGAAAGACCGCGTCCGGTGGCAAGGAGCCAGGGTCCGGCGGTTGCCATGACCATCCAGAAGACAGCCCCCTCGAAGAAGTAACGCGAGCCGGTGTTGCCGTCGGTGCGGGCGTGGCGGAAGAATATCCAGGCGATGCCGTATCCCAGCAGCATGTGGATGGTGGACAGCGCGATGGACAGCGGGGCGTATCCATCCATTACAAATGCGATGAAAAGCACGAGTGTCACCAGGATGATCAGGGCGGCCAGCACCCGGAGCGAACGGACCGGCAGCCGGGTGCGGCGGGTTCCTGCTTCGAGCACGAGTCCGGCCAGCGCCAGGAAGGTCCAGCCCAGCAGGGCGACGTGTGAATGTCCGTGCAGCAGATAATCCGCCCGGAAGAACAGGGCCTTTGGCATTTGCAGGCCCAATATCTGCCACTGCGGCCAGCCCCATTGCAGGCGCAGCCAGGTGCCGGTGAGCAATGCCAGCAGCAGGAACTGCAGGGAAGGAAGGTAAAACCAGCGCGTGATCATGGTGGGTCAGTAGGTGCCACGGTAGGACAGGACCAGATAGACGATTCCGGTCTTCAGAAAGAGACGCGAAATGGCTGGCATGGGTCAGATGGTGAAATTCCGGGTGGATGAGTCCATTCTGGAGTGCAGGTTCTGCCATGTAAGAAGGGCCGCAAGCAGAAACAGCGCGCCCAGTTGATGAAGCGAAGCGAGCCAGACCGGTACTCCCCACAGGAGATTCAGTGCCCCGGTGGTTATTTGCAGTGTTATGATGAGCAGCAATGCAAATCCTGCGAGTTGTAACGGTCCGGACCCGGATCGCAGACCGGCCACGGCCGGTATCAGAATGAATATTGTCAGCAGCAGTCCCAGTACGCGGTGCATGAACTGGACGGAGATGGCGTTGTGCGTGAGATCAAACCACAGCGGTGTGAAATAACCGAGTTGCGGGGGAATCCAGTAGTCACCCATTTTGGGGAATGTGGGGTAGACGTAGCCGGCTTTCAGTCCGGCAGTCCAACCGCCGACCATGACCTGCAAAAAGAGCAAAACTATGGCGGCAAGGACTGTTATCTGCAGGAGGCTCCCTCTGTTTAAACGGAAACGCCGGCCGAAGCCTGGCATATTCGAAAAGCCGGTTCTGATGCCGCTTGATCTGCCGGATCCGGCATTGCGGCCGGGCAACCGGTTCAGCGCCATCGTCCAGAGCAGCGAAAAAAGGAGAAATGCCACGATCAGATGGATCCCCAGCCTCAGATGGCTTACCACCGGCTGAGTGTCCAGGCCGCTCTGGACCATGTACCAGCCGAGAAAAGCCTGTACCCCGCCCAGCAGAGCGATACCTGCCAGCTTGAGCGCATCGCCGGGCGGCATGGCCCTCTTTGCGACGAACCAGAGGAATGGCAGAAGGAAAAGAACCCCCAGCAGACGGCTCAACATGCGGTGGGAATACTCCCACCAGTAGATCACCTTGAACTCGGACAGGCTCATACCGGTGTGAATCTCCTGATATTCCGGATACTGACGATAGGTTTCAAATACCTCTTCCCATTGTGCCTGGCCAAGCGGGGGTATGACACCACGGACCACCTCCCATTCGGTAATGGACAGACCGGCCTGGTTCAAACGCGTCAAACCTCCGACTACAAGAATCATCGCAATCATGGCAGATCCGCTGAAAAGCCAGATTACGCGTCTTCTTTTCCATACAGATGCGTCATATTTATTCATAATTTACAGTTTCTTCCAGAGGTACCATCATTCCTGTCCCTGCAAAGGAATACCACGGTTTTTCCACTCAGGCGGACAGCCCTTATTTCATGATGACCAGGGCAAACCGCAGGACCTTGTCACCGACCGGATACACCGCGTGTTCCTCGGAGGGATCCAGGAAAATCCAGGTGCCCGGACGCATTTTGTGCTCCCCGGATGGAGTTTTCAACACTCCCTGACCCTCCATGGTTTGAATCCAGACGGGAAATTTCGAGGTGTGCTCGTTCAGCTCCTCTCCCGGGGCAAGGTGCATGACCACAAGCGCCGTATAGTCGTTCTTGTGGACGGTTTCACTAAGTATGCCCTTTTCCGGAAAATGTTCTTCGGAAGGGTTGGTGACTTCACATCGTACAGCCATAATATTTTTACATTTAGTGGTTGGATAATAATGTACTTTCATTTGCAAGCACAGGTGCTGCTTGCCGGTCTGTCAATCAGCGCGGGGGATGAAGCATTATTTCTTCTCCCGCCTTCAGAAATCCTTGACCAGGAACCGCCGGAATCCTGCCGTCACCGGGACCGTCAGCCATATCAGCAGCGAGGCCACGCTGACGGTCATTCCCAGCGGCGTGCCAAAGAACTCCCGGAATACCGCGCCCGTCAGCCCCATCAGCGCCGAAATATCAAACTGGAGCAGCAGCAAAATACGGCCCAGATCGATCGGGTTCAGCAGCGACATAACCAGCACCGGTTTCTCAAGCGGATAACTGGAGAACATGTATATCACGAACAGGATGATACCGTCGTAAATGATGGTGAAGAACAAGCAGATGACCAGCGCCAGTCCGAGGCCTTTGATCCGGTCATCGAATCGCAGCGCAAGGTAATAGGCCAGCGCCACGAAAATGACCGTAAGCATCGACCCCGTAAAAACCAGCATGAGCGCAGACTGCCACGCTTCGGCGCTGGCGGCGTTGTAGAGATACGGCAGCATCACACCGCCTGCAAAAGCGGCAACCAGAGGCAGGGCAAGACCCAGAAACATCCCCCAGAAAAGCTGATGCCTCTTCACCGGATGGCATAAGAGCAGCTCCATATATTCCCGCGCGTTATACAGATAAAACGCCCCCAGGATAATGGACGACAACGGAATCACGATCAGCACGATATTCATCATGCTGGTGGCCACCCGCAAACCGTCACCGCCGAACCGGAACAGCACATCGGTCAGCACCAGGAAAAATAGCACGTACGCGATGATCCAGCGGCTGCGAAACACATCGCGAAGCTGGTATTTCAGAATTTTCAAGATCATGATGTTGCTCCTGTTTCTGCAGTAACTTTGGGCTGGCGGCCAAGCTTGACGGCAATCGCCCGCTCCAGCGTGGACTGCCCCGTCTCCTCCAGAAGTTCGGCAACAGTCCGTTCAAAATAGATTTCCCCCTCCAGCAGATACACCACCTGCTCCGCCAGCTCCTGGACCTCGCTCATGATATGGGAAGTGAGGACGATGGTGGTCCCCCGGTCGCGCTCCGCAAGGATCTTGTCTTTCAGGATACTGCTGGATACGGGATCGAGCCCCGTCGTCGGCTCATCCAGGAACAGCACCCTCGGACGGAAAAGGAATGCCAGAACCGCGCTCACCTTCTGCCTGTTGCCGCCTGACAGTGTGCGGAATGCCTTGTCCTTCTCGGAATCAAGCCCGAAACGCTCCCAGATCTCCAGGTCCGGCGAGCCGTCATGCGCCGGTACCTGGCCTTCAGCGGGCTTGCCGTTGTTCTCCGGTCTTCCTGCGGACTTTTCCCCGGCATGAAACTTGTCCGCGGTGCGGTTCTTGCTGTTGTGTGAATCGGTACGGGTGGATGCGGACCGGCCTTCAGACGTCGACGCGGACTTTCTGATGTCCCGTATCATGTCCACGATTTCCGTGACGGTCAGGTTTTCGGGATATCGGGCCAGCTGGGGCATATATCCGATCATTTCCCGGTAACGGCTCTCGCCGTTTACCCGTATGCCGTCCACGGTGATGACGCCGCTGTCCGGCTTCACCAGCCCGAGGATGCTCTTGATCAGGGTGGTTTTACCGGCACCGTTCGGGCCCAGTACGGCCGTAATGCGTCCCGGTTCAATTTCCACATCCACAGACGAAAGCGCCTGCACTGTGCCGTAATTCTTGTTCAGTTTACTGACCTGGATCATAAAGCCACCTTCCGCATGAGCGGTTTTTCATCGACCAGTGTCTCCGGTGTGATCGTTGGCATGACGCGCTCGGTAAGGTCCAGAATCTGTACGAACATGCTTCGCAGCAGCATCAGTGCCATGGGGTTACGCTCCACGATCAGCGAAAAAAGCCGGACCGGGCGGTACGGCACATCACCAAAACCGTCGCCGTTGAGATCGTAACCGCTGTACTTGTCCCAGTAGTTGCCTTCGAAGTTGTTGCGGCTGTGCCTGCGGCTGTTGGTCGATACGTCAAATGCGTTGTCTATAAAGTTGTTTTCCGTGATGTGGTTGTCCATGCTGCTTGCCATGATCCGGATGGCCCAACCGTTCCGGATGAAACTGTTTCGGTACTTTTTGACGCGGTCACTCCCCTCAGACCGAATTCCGATAGTGTTGCCACTGAATTCATTTTCGAAGATTTCGCTGTCAGTGATCTCCTTCAGAAGCAATCCGTAGGATGAAGCGCCCCAGTTGTTGACAAACAGGTTGTGTTTCATTTTGACGCGCCTGCTGTACATCACGGCCACGCCGGCTCCGTTTTTCTCAAACCGGTTGTCGCGGTATACACAGTCATCCGAAAACATGAAATGGAGGCCATAACGAATGTTTTCTGCGACTTTATTACCGGTGATGCTGCTCTCCTGCACATACTCCAGGTAGATGCCGTCGCGATGCCCGATGATCTCGTTATCCGCAATAACAGCATTGTTCGAATTCCACAGATGGATTCCGTTGGCTGATACGGCTTCCCTATCATGGTATGCACGCAACCGGTTTCCCCGGATCTCCATGTCGTGGGCGCGCGCCAAATAGATGCCGAAAAAGGTATCATCCAGAACATTGTCTATCACTTTTCCGCCGGAAGCCCTGTCAAACCGGATGGCGGCATGGTCCCGGCTGTGGCTGGTTGGCACATTGCGTATCTCAAGGCCTTCCACATGCACATTTTCCGCAGTGATCCGGATCCCTTCTCCTCTGTGCTCCACATCGATCACCGGCCGGCCAATGCCAAGTATGGTCACCTGCCGGTCCACCAGAAGCTCATATTCCCGGTACACGCCGGCTTCTATTCGGATGGTGTCACCATAGGCCGCTGCAGACAGCGCATCGGCTATCCTTGTAAATTCGCCCCGCTGCCCCACGGTCAGGGAGCGGCCTGAATCCCCGGAGCCGTTGCCGATACTGTTGCCCTCATCGAGCATCGGTGATGACAAAACATTGGCCTCGGTTATTTCCGCAGCACTTTCGGATATGCTCTCCGAATTTTTTGATATGATTTCCGAATGCGGTGACAATCCGTGCGTAGCGTATGCCGGCATCCCACCGGCCACAAACGCTGCCAGCAAGGCCGGGATCATCCCAAGTGATATGTTGCATTTGCAGTGCATCTGCCTGGTCTTTTTACTGAAAATCAATTTTTGTGAGAATGGGTGTGGATGTGGTCCGTGCCAATTGCATGGCTGTGTCCATGAGTTCCGCCGGACCAGCTGTCCCTGACGATTTCCCTCACATCCACCCACCGGAAAACATGGCCGCCGAACTCGGACTGCTGGCTGCGCGCAATGTCCTCACTACTATAAGCCGAAAAATTCAATGCCATCGGACTTCGAAGGCCATCGCTTTGCAGATACCAGGCCGATTCTGCTTCCAACCAGCTCCCGGGATTCAGAAAATCCGGCACCCAGAGCGCGTGGATGTCCAGCTCCCGCCCGTCACCGCTGTCAACAAAAGCGGCCATGCACTCAATGGCGTCAAAGGCATATTGCCGGCCCTGCTGTGTTATCAGCTGTGCGGCAAACTGCTTCTGGCTTATCATCATGCGGCAGTGATCGCACTCCTGTTGTCCGATCCGGATCTCCTGCGGTCCGCGGTCACATGCCATGGCCAATATCAGGACAGCAAGCAGAACTGCCTGACGCAGACTGTTTATAACCGAGGTTCCCAATTTTTTCATAAGTCTCACTAGTTCTATATTAATATTACAAGCTATATATTATTAATAACATAAAGTTCGTAATGGAAGTCAAATGCCCCCGCGCTTCTCCGAGAGGAATGCCTGGACTTCGTCCCAGGAGTGTCGTGTGCCCGGATAGGCCTCCATGATGTTATAGAGCAGTGACGGGTCGGCATCCGGATCCATCGCGCTTACCCAGGATCCACCCGGACTCGGAAGGTTCCTGCTCAGATGGAACATCAGTCTATCGGGTTGCATTAGGCGTCTGGCAGTGATGAAATCCACAATTCCAATAGCCTGAAAATCTTCACTTTGGAGTTCTTTTTCCTGCATGTACCAGACCAGATTCTCCACGGAGCGGAATCTCAGCACCGAGCCCTCTTCCGTCAGCGCCACGGCGCCATACCGGCGACTTCTCAGCTCTTTGCCGCTGTGGACGCAGTGCTCGCCGTACAGACTGACTTCCAGGTTTCCGAAATAGTGCGACACGGGCCTTTCGGTGCGGAACAGGTCCGCCGGTGCGTCATGAAGTGCTGCCTGGATGGATGCGGAAGATGCCTCCACCGATGCCGGACTGTTACTCGCCGACCGGCCATCATTCCTGCCGCATGCCATTGCGACTACCAGCAGCAGCGCCGCTGCCGCAAGTTTTGTTAGGATAACTGATATGTTGATACTCGTATGCATATCCTTCTTTCTGATTTCTACCAAATTGTTCTGACCTTGCTGTCGCGGCCGTTGCGTTTTTGTTCTGTGTTGCACCGCAACCCGCCAGCAAGAACATCCATCCATCTATTTTTTTCCGAAAAACGATTCACGGACGGTAACTGCCGTTCCGGCTGCCAGCGACAGGCCGATCCAGAGCGTGCCCCAGTAGGGCCAGGATGTGGCCGTGATGTTCAGCAGGGTTTTCCTGCCGATCAACGGCGGCTGGTAGCTCATATCGGGCACTTTAATGGCCGCACGCGGATTCAGATCGTGCCCGTAGTCATAGCCCCACATGTAGAAATCCACCATGCCTGCCGTACCAGCCACCACAAACAGTACGATCCAGACCCAGGCGAGCCAGATCTTGCCGACAAGGGCGGCGACAACCGCTAGTGTAATCAATCCGCCAACCACCCAGGGCATGATGTCCAGTGTGCCGACCAGATCCGGATCAATCTCTTTCATCCCTACATAGTGATTCAGGATATTGATATTGCGGATATCGTGCCTTTCATGGCCGGTGATGTCGTTCATCCAGATATACATTCCCAGCCCGTCCGGGTATTGCGGTGCGGTCAGCTTGATAGTCCAGATGGGTGTGAAGTACGCCGGTATCAGCAGCAATGCGGCCAGGATAAGGCCAAGTCGGGTTGATTTC
Organism: Balneolales bacterium; assembly: GCA_007132975.1. Classification (GTDB taxonomy): domain Bacteria; phylum Bacteroidota; class Rhodothermia; order Balneolales; family Natronogracilivirgulaceae; genus SKNL01. The sequence continues at coordinate 14,416 of SLNO01000024.1, read as the reverse complement.
TTCATCTTTACGGTTACTTACGGAACTCTTCTTTTGAAAAGGGCAGGACCTGTCACAGCCCTGCCCATTTTTAACCTCAGTTATGCATTTTCAGCCTGAGTGGCCTCAATGGAAACTTGTTATTCATCTCCGGTACGCCATGTCAGCGGGACGTTCGAGTCTGCGGCAGACACCCGTACATAACCCTGCATCTCCTGGTGGAGCGCCGAGCAGAATGCGGTGCAATAGAACGGATAGATACCCGTGCGCTGCGGATGCCAGACGATGGTCTTTGTCTCACCAGGAGCGATAAGCACTTCTCCGCTGTTGGCGCCTTTGATGGCAAAGCCGTGCACCATATCCCAGTCCTGCTCGATATTGGTCAGGTGGAAATAGACAGTGTCACCTACTCGGATGCCCTCGATATTGTCCGGCGTAAAGTGGCTTCTGATGTTGGTCATGTAGACCCTGACCACATCGCCGTCACGTTCAACACGGGCATCGCGCGGACGCTTGACCGCATGCGGGTGATTATTATCATCCAGGTCATAAATCTGTTTTACATTAGGCTTGATAATATCAGCCCGGATGGCCTGCGCGTAGTGCGGTTCACCAATTGTCGGGAAATCAAGCAGCAGTTCCATTCGGTCGCCCGAAATATCATACAGCTGGGCGGGGTGAAGCTGCTTCGGTCCGGTCGGCAGGAACCGGTCGCGCGCGGTCTTGGTAAGGCCGACCATATATTTGCGGTCCGGATTCGGGGTGTCCCCTCCGGTGATCATCAGGTGACCAATCGAATAGTAGGCATCGATGCGGTCCGTCACCTCAAAGGTTTCCAGCGACCACTTCACGATTTCCGAGGAGATGTAGACCGAAGTGTATGCGTTGCCATCGCCGTCAAACTCGGTATGCAGAGGGCCAAGACCCGGATTCTCCACTTCACCGATAATGGTGGCTTCGTATTCAAGCACCGGAATACCGTTGATAACCTCCTCAAAAGCCTCGTTTCCGATGGCCTCCAGCATGCGGCTGAAGGAATGCACCGGTATTACGGTGGCAAGCTTCCCGCCGGCAACGATATACTCACCGGTGGGATCGATATCCACGCCATGCGGCGATTTTGGTGTAGGCATGAAATAGATCATATCAGGTGCATCTTTGGGATCAAGCAACAGCACCTCGTCATGGACCGTGGAGACGGCAATGCCGGTATTCTTGTCTTTCAGGTTATGGTAGTATTTGGCCGGCACGGTGCGTGCTCTCCCTTCGCGCACATACTCCTGTGCCTTTCTCCAGTTGACGGCCACTACATAATCCTTGTCAAATTCGGAAGCGTATATCTCCAGCAGTGTATGGGCCTGCTCGGTGTTGTATGTAGTGAAAAAGGCCCAGTCGGCGGACGGACCCTTGCCTGCGCGACCCAGATCATAGTGGTAGGGAGGCATGATAATCTGGAAATCCATGCTCATTTCACCGGACTCGGGATCGACAGCTATGAAGCTGAGAGATCCGTCGAAGTTTTCCTTGTAGGAATCGATCGACACATCCTTGTCCATTTCATAGGGAATACTGAACCGGGTGGCACCGATAATGTACTCGGTGTTCTCGGTAACGAAGGTGGAGGCGTGGTTGCCACCCGTGTTGGGAAGCTCCAGGATCTCGACCGTTTCAAAAGTGGTCAGGTCAATGCGTGCGACGCGAGGGGTATTGTTACCGTTGATGAAGATCCAGCGTCCGTCAGGCATCCCGTCCGTGTGTGAGAAATCCGGATGGTGCGAATCATCCCACGGGATGAATCCGTAGCTGGTCATCAGCAGCGGCTTGGTCTCTTCGGAGTAGCCGTATCCCGATTCCGGATCCTGTGAAAAGACTGGAATATTGCGGAACATGCGCGCAGAGGGCAGGCCCCAGACGCTCAGCTGGCCGCTGTATCCCCCCGAAAAGAAAGCGTAATACTCATCATATTCGCCCGGTGCTACGTACACCTTTTGAGCGGCTTCACGGGTGTCCAGCATACCCGTCTGGGACGGACATCCGTACATGATCATCGCGAGCAGGCCCAGCCCCAGGAGCAATGATGTTATTTTCCAAATGGTTGTTTGTTGTGCCATGGTTCGAATTGTTAATGGTTGTTCAGTTGTGGGTTAATCCCTCAAATCTTCGCCTGTTTCAGCGTAATAGCGCAAAAAGTCGACAATCTCTATCGCCTGCTCCTTGGATACGTTCTGGTAGGGCATGATGGTCATGTACTCCTGAAGCAGTGCCTGTCCCACCGGGTGGCGGTTGGTCATTTCCTCGGGATTGAGGATAAAGTTGATAATGAACTCGTGCGATCTTGCCTCGGTGATCTCGCCCAGCGGCGGGCCTACGAAACGGCGGCCCATGCGGTGGCAGGCCGTGCAACGCAGGTCGAAAACTTCTGCTCCCCGGCGGGCGCGTTCCACATTAATATCTCCGATATCCAGTCTTTCGGTGACCGGCCCGATTCCGTGTTCCAGTTCAAATTGGGTCAGCTCCGGCGCTTCATCCCTGGCGGGTGCGGATTCGCGTTCTTCCCCGTTGCCGCAACCGGTATACACAAGGGCTAGAATGAGCAGGAGCAGGATTCTTGTTACTTGCTGCATGATTAGTTCCGTAGTGATTGGTTATGGATATAAGTGTATTTTATCTTATTTAAGGTCGCAAGGAAGCATCCCCTTCTGCGACATGCCCTTCATCTGAAGTTCCTGACAGACCGGCGGCTCCGGGGGTTTCGGCCGGACATAGTTCGGAGAGTTTGGTGTGGGAAAAAAAGAGGTCGATGCTGTCATTCAGATTGGTCCATTTTTTGAAAAAAACGGGTGTTTTCTCCATCTGTTCTTTCGGTATGCCCAGACCGAATGGATGAAAGGCTTCTTCCCCTTCAACTGCGGTAATGATTTCCTTGAGCGTGATTTCGCTGGCCGGTTTTCCAAGCGCCACGCCGCCGCCGTAGCCCCGCATCGTCTGCACAATATTGCGGGATGCCAGCCGCTGCATCACCTTGGTCAGAAACGCCGGGGGTATGTCCAGCTCCCGGCTCAGCTCGCGGATGGAGATCATCTCCCGGTCTTGTCTCGCCGCCATGAATGCAACCGATCTGATACCGTATGTGCTGGCCTTGGAAAAATGCATAATTCATATTTAAGAGTATTTTATCCTAAAATAAGATAGACCGAATGAACATGTCAAGAAAAAAATGAAAAAATGCTGCGGATGCGGCCTCAACATGTTGCGCCGCAACTGAACGGGCACAGCCCATTCCAATACGGACTGTTTCTGTCAGTAGGTGTGGATGCTCCCCTGCGCCGATGGCAGATAGTTAACGCCAAACCAGCAGACCATCAGAACGACAAAAGCCAGTGCCAGGGTCCACATGGCCGGACGCACCAGATCTGACCTGTGCGCCCTGATATGTATGTACGCAAGGTAGACGATCCACGTCAGCAGCGCCCATACTTCCTTGGGATCCCAGTTCCAGTAGTGCCCCCAGGCCTCCTTGCCCCATATGGCGCCGAAGATCAGGCCAAGGGTCAGGAATGCAAAACCAATGTAGACCATATTGTCGGCCAGCGTGAGTGTTTTCAACCGGAATTGTCCGCTGCGCCCCTCATAGAGCGCCTTCACGGCTACGATGGCCGAGACGGCCAGCAGCGCGTAGGCGAAGATGTAAACGATCACGTGGGGAACAAACCAGACGCTTTGCAACGCCGGCATGAGGGCGCGGTCGTGAACATCCGGATTAAGCACATTGATCCCCAGGAATACAACAGCCATCAGAATGCTGTACGCAAGCACCCATGCAAGCTGCCAGCGACGCCATGTGAGGTAACCGATAAGCGGCATGAAGAAACCGTACCATAGACGAGTTTCACCAAGTGTGCGCATGGGCGGACGATCCAGGCTTCCCCAGAGGCCAAGGATGAAGATGGTCATCACTGCCATTCCGGCCCAGAAAAACAGGTGGCCCAATATCTCTGCTCTGGGCTTCAGCCGGGCCAGGTACACCACCGCAACGGCGGCGCCCCAGAGTGCGGTCGATAGGGCAAATACGGTGGGAAATACAGTCCAGGTCATGATATCTCCGTTTTGAGTCTGGCTTCGGCTGGCTGGCCGGATACTTCTTTTTCATTGGTTGCGCTGCCGGATGATCCTGGGCTGTCCTGCGCATCCGGGGCGCTATCCACCTCGTCTGTATTCTGCGTCAGTTCGGTGCCGATATCCTTCCCGAGCCAGAACAGATAGACCGCTCCCAGCAGCATCATGATGAACCCGGTGTAGACCACCGGAAGCCAGGGATCACGAATCGCCTCGATTATGCTGATGGGCGACCACTTGCCGAACCGGTCATCGTAGCTGAACTGGTAGAGCTTCCAGCCCTCGGCCGAGTAGGGATGGTTCACTTCGATGTCGATCATGCGGTTGTCACCGCTTTGAGTGTACAGCCGGGCAAGCGACATATACCGTTTGGATTGCGGCACCGTCATGGCCATGGCCCTGCCCTCCTCCAACTCCAGGAACTGGTGCTTCATGTTGAAACTGCCGCAGGTGATCCAGCCGGTGACCGTGTCGCCCCGCTCGGCATGAACGGCCCTGATCTGCGCCGCCGGGGCCGCACCGATGTCGTGGAGCGGCTCAAACCGGTCCTCGATGCGCGCCGATTCGGCAAAAAACTGGAGGATCTCATAATCCCACCCAGACATGTGCCCCTTCCTGCCTCGCTCGATTTCCACCAGATCCTGCTCGCCGCGGATGATCAGGCCGCCCGTTTCATGACTCAACACACCCATTTTGGGTGGATATTCCTCCATGTGGAAACGGTGCAGCTCCAGCGCAAGGGGCAGCTCCACCGTGCGGCCGTCACGATCGGTGCCGTACCAGACGGTTTGTCCTTCCGACAACGTCATGGTAACCCTTAGCAGGTCGCCGCTGCCGAGGATCCCGCCTGCTATGACGATCCATAGACCGAGGTGGTTCAGCAGGAAACCGATGTTGCGTCCCCGGAACGGGATGCTTCGCCGGATAGTGGTCATGACCAAGACAAAAAGGAACCAGGATATGCTCAGCAGAAAAGGCCAGCTTGATGCCATGCGGGAAAGACCCAGCCGGTCCATCCAACCGATACCGGAAGGCTGACCCTGCAGGAAAAGTCCCATCAACAATACCGAAAACGTCACCGCTGCGATGGCACCCATGCTTGCCGGGACCTGGCTCATCCACCGGACAATCGGGTTTTGGGGCATGGTTATATGCAGCAGGAGCGGAATGAGCAAAAGCACCACCCAGATAACCCCGTTCCAGGGCCATGAGGGCGCGGACAATCCGTCGCCGGGGGTGACCCATTCCAGGGCGAACCCGACCAGCAGCAGAGCGGCTGCGATAAGAAAGGCCTCTGTATAACCCCATGGGAAAAGCCAAACCGTTTTTCTGGGTTTAATTCTGTTTTTTCTTCCGTTGGATGTAAATGGTTCCATCTGCAAATTATGCAGGCTTCCTGCTCAAGGCAGTAGCGCCTGATTTTAACTGTTTGTAAATAATATGATGTCAGTCCCGGGGTGCGATTGCGTCCCTTGCTATCTGTATTGCTGTATGATTGCTAAACTGATCAATTGTCACCGTGAAGGGACGATATCCCGTTCGCCGGAGTCCCACTGTCGATGGCGCTCATCGGCGCGTTGCAGCCATTCCGGGACCACGATCCGCAGGAATTCGTTTTTCTCACGCTGACGCTGCTCCAGGTCGATTCCCAGATAGGCCTGGGCTTTTGCCTTGGTGGAAACGTCAGGTATGGGTATGGGATCCGAATGCCCCAATCTTGCGGCGATACGGGCCAGTTCAAGGCGCGCTTCCTGGGCGTGGTTGACCCCATTTCCGAACATCCGCATCATCTCCTGGGGTGCGTGGAAGGCACCTCCGTGGCTGGCCGCACCGTAATCCCATAGCCACTGCCCGGTCCGAATGTGCTGCAATACCGGGGCCATCTGATCTTCGGTCGCCCCAAGATTCCAGACGAACTCGGCCTCCAGATGTGCGTTGACAAGGGCAATTTCCAGCTTCTCGCGTACATCGTACACGTCACGCTGACGGGAAACCACATTGCGCACCAGTTCCGCCTCGCTCTGACGGTGGCAGGTTTGGCAGGCATTGGCCACGTTATTCAGCGGATTCTGCACCCGGTGGTCCGTGTACTTCACTCCACCTTCGGTCCGGTAGGGCATGTGGCAATCTGCGCATGAAACACCGCGCTGGGCATGGATCCCAAGCTTGAAAATTTCATAGTCGGGATGCTGTGCCTTGAGCATGCGTGTGCGGCTGAGCGGATGCACCCAGTCGGCGAACTCGATGTTGTCCTTGTACTCCTCAACCTCCTCAGCCTTCAGTCCGCGGTCCCAAGGGAATATCAGCTTGTTGCCGCTGCCGAAGTAATATTCCACATGGCACTGGGCGCATGTGAGCGAACGCATCTCCTGGTGGGTCGCTTTGGTTACGTCACGTCCCTGACGCTCGAACGCCTCCACAAGTGCGGGCTGCGAGATACGCAGGTTCATGGTCTGGGGATCATGACAGTTGACACATCCAATAGGATTTACCACTTCATGACCCACTTCCGACCATCGGGCGGCATAGAATTCGTCGTCACCCATCTCGGCCATCAGCCGTGGGACATCCGAGCTTTTGCAGCTCCAGCATGTGGCCGGCATAGGACCTTCCCCCGCTTTCATGGGCGCTCCGGTGCGCAGGGTTTCGTGGACGTCGGTGACCGAATAGTAGTGTCCGCGGGCAAGGTTGTAGTCCGTCGCGAATGCAAAGCCGGCAAAAAGTATCACAAGCCGCGGGTTCTTTTCCAGCAGATCCAGGCGAGTGGATCCCAGGAACTCACTGCGGAATGTGGTATCGGCCATCTGGTTGTAGGTGTTGAACTGGCGCGGAAACGCCTCGCCCCAGACCTCCAGCCTTGGTTCAAGGGGATGCAGGTCCTTCACCGGCTGGAAGACAAACTGCGCTTCGGTCCGCCGCTCCACAATGGTGTAGGTGAACAGTCCGGCCAGAAATACCACCACTACAGTGATGAGGAATACCACCCAGCCGATCCAGGGTTTTTCTTCAATGCGTTTTCCGAGCGTTTTCATGTGTTATAAATCATTGGATTTCTGTTGCCTGGTCGGGCATCGTCCGGTAGCCTGATGTGGTTCCGGGCAGATGCCGTTTCAATTTATTCTATCAATCTCCGCAGCCACTCCGGCACGGGCGCCTGTGGAAGCGGCACGTGGGTATAAGGCACGCTTGCCGAGCTGGTCACTGCTCCATGCGGCACTTCCCGGTGGCAGTCCCAGCACAGCTTGTGCTCTCCGGCCTTGGCCGTTTGAAGCGTGGCATCAAAGGCGCTGACCATAAAATTCGTGTGTTCGTGGCATCGTTTGCAGTTTTCCTGGACCACCTGCTGTCCGGCCTCGTGGATGCGGATCACAAAGGGCTCCTCGCGCATCGTGAAGATGTATGCGTGGCGCACGCCGTCCTGGGCCTTGAAATAATAGTGGCGAAAAATATTGTCCTGGGGGACGTGGCAATCGTTGCACGTGGCATGCTCACGGTGCGAACTGTGGAACCAGGTCGTATAGTGCGGCGCCATCACATGGCAGTTCACGCATGTCTGCGGCGAATCAGACAGATAGCTGGCGGCATTGGACACATAAAAAGCATAGAAAAAAAGGCCAACCAGCACTCCCAAAAGGAGAATCACCGGTAGGCGCCAATGGGCGGGTGGCAGAAGCCAGCGGATAATTTTGGTGCCCCTATTCATCTGGACAGAGTTTGTGTTGCGGCAATATCAATAGTGTCGCTTGCCGGGTTTGTACCTTCCACTTGCAGAAATAACTTTAACGCCTGAACCTGTTCTGGAAAAACAATAAGTCCGATCAATATATTTTATAGAACAAATCTATTAAACAGGCCGAATAAGCGCAACTTAAAAACAGTATAAATGAATGGATTACAGCGAAAAAACGGTTTATACCGATTTTATTGACATTGGATTCTGCTATAGCTATCATAGGTTCCAGTTACAGCACAGATACTTGCAAAACCCACCAATCGGGCAGTCCCATACCTGACGTGGCTACATCCGACTCCAAATCCCAAATACTAGAATGCATCAAGCGCCTTGGCGCTGCCGATATGGATCAGCTCGCTGGACGTACCGGCCTTGCCCGGACAACGCTCCGTGAGCATCTCGCCCTGCTCGAACGCGACGGACTTGTCCGCAGGAGCCACAGACGGAACGGACCGGGGCGACCGGCCCTGCAGTACCGGCTTACCCGCGAAGGTGATGCACGTTTCCCTTCGGAGGAGCGCGAGCTGCTGGGCGATCTGATCCGGTATTTGCGGGATGAGGGGAAACAGCATCTTCTTGAGGCTTTTTTTGAATCTTTCTGGAACAAGCGTGCCGCCAGGGCCTGCGAGCTGATGCAGGCTGCTGCCGTGTCCAACGAGGCGGAACCGGAAGATGGCGGACCGTTGACACCCGGCCTGAAAGCCCTCTCAGACCTGCTGGAAGCAGAGGGGTTCATGCCCGAAATCCACTTCGACGAAACCGACAATACGCTGATTGTCCGGGAATGCAACTGCCCGTTCAAGTCCGTGATCCGTGAAACCAGCCTGCCCTGCCGGCTCGAAGCCCGGTTCTACGAGCAGGTATTCGGACAGAAAGTGACACGGACGTCCTTCATTCCCGATGGCGGCGACTCCTGCACTTATCGCATCGGAAAGTCAATTCAGCCTGGTCAGACGTCCGACACTTGATCCAACCTGACAAACTTCCCTGAAGACCAAATCCATCGGCGGAACATATCCATAATCTTATTTCAGACATTTTAATCTTAATTAATAACCAAAACACCTGAGCACCCATGATATATCCCGAATCATTATCCCAACAAAAGGTTGGTGACATTGTCACCTGGAATTACCACGCAGCCGGAGTACTCCGGCAATACGGCATCGATTTCTGCTGCGGCGGCGGCATCAGCCTGCAGGAGGCCTGTGAAAAGAAGCAGGCGCCGCTGGACGTTGTCGTGCAGCAGATTGCGGATCTTGCCGGGGCCGCATCCACCGGTTCTTCTGATAATTACCACGAGTGGGACCCCGCCTTTCTGATCGACTATATCGAGAACACACATCATCGTTTTGTCCGCTCAAAATCCAATGAAATTGCGGCTTATTCGCAGAAAGTTGCCAAAGTGCACGGCGAGCGGCATCCGGAGAACGTATCCATATTCCATGCTTTCTACGGGCTGATCCAGGATCTGCTCCAGCACCTGGAAGCCGAAGAATCGGTCGTTTTCCCCCTGATCAAAAAGGCCTCCCGGCTGCGGGCAGAGGGCCAGCCCCTCGACGACCAGCTCAGGGAGCAGCTGCAGGCCGAACTTGACGGCTTGGAGTCGGACCATGAACATGCCGGAGAGGTCATGGCACAGATCCGCCACCTTAGCAATGATTTCACCCCGCCGCCGGAAGCGTGCACCACCTACCGCATCCTGTATCAGAACCTGGCCGGCTTTGAGGAGAATCTGCACAAGCACGTGCACCTTGAGAACAACATTCTGTTCCGCAAGGCACAGGCCCTGATTGCCTGAGGATGCGGGGTGCGGCCTGGCCCGGCGTTTTCCGGGCAGCCTGCAGGGATTGTGCCCGGCCCGGAGAGCCGTTTCCCGGGCGGAAGTTACGGTTGGTCGTCTTCTGCCCGGATCGTAAATCAATACGTCAGTCTGAGGGAGACATAGATGTTCCTGCCTGTCCCCGGCAGTTCGTTAACGCTTAGATGGTCGACGTAATGGCGGTTCCCGATGTTCTCCAACCCGCCGCGAAAACGCACGTGGTCTGTCAGTCGCGCGCTCATGTGCAGGTCGAACAGGGCATGGCCAGAAGTCCTTGTCTCCAGGCTGTTGGCCGACGCAATCCGGTCCTGCGCCGCCGCCCAGCGAATGCGCCCTTCCAGGGAAATCCTTTGTGACTCCATGCGCAGATAACCGTGCCCCTTGAGCGGCGGAATCATGGGCAGCGGTTCATTCAGGGCCAGATGCTGTCCAATGACTCTGGATGCGGCCCCGCCGGTACGCCAGCGGTCCGAAACCCTCAGGTCCAGCTCAATTTCAAACCCGGTCAGCTCGGCCCGGCCCATGTTGTCATAGCGTTTGAACAGGTCGTCGGTCCGCCGCCCGGCAATGTAACGGTCCATGCGGTTGACCCATACCGAGGCGTGTCCGCTCCAGCGCGAGCGGTCATCCCCAAGGGTAAGGAATCCCTCGGCCTGTGAGCTGCGCTCCGGCTCAAGCTCCGGATTTCCGATATAGAAAAACCCGTCCATCGGCTGGTAGATGTAGTAGCCGTACCGCTCAAGGTGATCGGGGAGCCGGGTGCCGTGTGAGACACGGACACCGCCGGAAAGGCCTGATCGAAGCACTTTTTCGGTCTGCAACGCGGCGATGTAGCCGAAAACCGCCGGTTCCAGGGTTGTCATATCCGGGTACTCCGCTTTGTAAGTGGCAACAGCGCTCTCCTCACGGATCCTGCTCAGCGATCCCTCCAGCTGGAGGCGCCCGCCCAGGGTCCATCCGCCATCCAGATAGCGGCGGTAACGCACTGCCGCCAGGGCATTTCGCTGGGAGACATCCCCCAGGTTCACCAGGTACATGTCCCGCACACCGGGATCCACATGTTCCATGAGCATGTCCGCAAACGCCTCGACGTTCCATGCTTCCAGCCGAAGCTGCAGGGTGCGGCTGCCGGACGAAGCATCCAACTCTGTGGCAACTCCGGCCGTCACGGTCTCGCCGTACATCGGCATGAACATGTCCGGCATCACATCCCGCCGGGTGACATCCCGGCCGTAATCATCCATCCAGTGCGTGACCCGGTTCATGTACACATCGGTGCGTATCGTGTGGATGCGGGCTCCCGGCCGTTCCCAGAGGTGTTCCAGTCCGGCGATGTGGGCGTCAGCGCGACGGGTGTCCATGAGCAGGCGCGGGTAGCCGATGAAACCGGCGAAATCCCCGATATAACGCAGGGAAAGGGTATGGTCATCATCGGGACGCACGAGCAGAGCGCTGTAAATGTTGCCTTTTTCAAGCCCGGAACCTTCGACCCTGTCAGCTGAGCTCGAACGGAAACTGCCGGAGCCCGTCCGGAAGTCGCCGGCGTTGCGGTAGGTGCCTGAAAACCGGAATGCCCACCGATCAGAGCCGTGCGACACACCGCCCTGCATCAGGTGCTGCGAGCTCACGGAGTGGTACCCCGATTCCAGGGTTGCCGATGTGCCCGTATTCAGCACCGGCCGCGCCATGGCAAAGTTGACCGATCCGCCTGTGCCGGACGCTCCTCCTTCACGGGCATCCTGCCCCCGGCTAATATCAACGGCCTGCAGGTTGTCGGGTTCAATATATGCGGTGAGCGGATCCATGCCATCCACGCACGCAGGCGTCATGCGCATGCCATCAATGGTGACCGTGATGCGGCCGTCACGCTGTCCGCGGATGACCGGATCCTTAGCGAAATTGGCCCGTGAGACCAGGTCCATGCCCGGGATATGGGACAGATGGTCTTCGACCGGACGGGTACGCGCGTCGCGGTACAATCCCGTGTAGCCCCCGGGCAGCCGTCCCGCCGTAATCAGAATGTCCTCGCTGAAGACCGTAACCGGTTCCAGGAAGATCGGCGCCTCGTCCCACAACGATGCCCCATCCACCCTTTTCGTCCGATAACCGACATGGGTGATGAGAATGTGGCGTGCTGCCTCGTCCAGTGCCAGGGCAAAACTGCCGTCGGCCCCTGTCACGGTGCCTGTCTGCTTTCGGGTGGAACAGCACGGCGCCTCCCTGACTATTACGTGCGCTCCGGAGAGCGGCCGGCCGGTTTCCCGGTCCCGCACTTCTCCTCGCAACCGCAACGAGTCAATGCTGCAGCACATGGCAGGCTTGTTGACAGACCCTTCCCGATTTGATGTTGCCTTTTCGCCGGCAAGGACGGCCATTTTGGCCTGTGTCGAATCTGCCGGAATTTCGAATTGGTGTGAAAACCCCGGTTTGCCGGACGACTGTACAGGCGGAGCGATCAGCAGCAGCGCCACAAGGGCCAACATCGTCGCCACCCCGATTGGCAAAGCTTGTGACCGGCCCGTGGCAATCCGATAGGACCCGGGGCCGCATCCACCCGAATCGGCTGTTTGGTTTTCTCGTATCGATGTTCGATTCTTCATGGTTCGCACCTCACTCGTGCATTCCGGTGATCAGAAATCAATGTCAAAAACGACGTTGCCGAGGTGTTCATCGCTTTGGTGGATGTCAAACCGCAGCTCCCAGTCGCCGGTCATGTTGAAATTGACCTTTCCGCGGTAGAAGCCGTCCGATTCATGGACCGGATCCACATTGTTGCTGGACCCGTGATCCATGGAGGGCATCCAGGGTTCGAAATCCATGGCGGCGCCCGTGACCGGCGGGAAATGCATCATGGTCTCGCGGTGGTGCAGGGCCACGACCAGGTCGTTGAGGCCGGTTTTCGGATCGTCCGGTTGCACCAGTGTAAGGACATAGCGCTCTCCATTGCCGGCCTGGAACGTCCGGACCATGGCCGATTCCGCTATTTCGACATTGATCACGCCCTCGATCTCGCGTTCCGGCGAATCCGGGTCCTGTACTGTTACGGCCAGCTCCCAGTTCCCCATCATGCCGCTGGGCATGGTGAAGATGGTCCATCCGCGGAACAGACCGAAGTCCGGATCCCTTTCACCGGGAGGTGACTGATGCGGGGATGCGTGCGAGTGGTGTTCCATGTGCATGATGGGCATGAACGTAATCTCGGGTCGCTCCACCAGCACCTCGTCCTCGTGCACCTCGAAAAAGATGTGCTGAAAACCCACGGCGGGTGGAGCCGGCGAGTAGGCGGCGACGGTCACCCCGTCTGCCGTGAATTCACCGAGTTTGTAAAGGTCCGGTTCGTTGAACAGACCGGTTTCGTCGTCCGAAGAGTTGCAGGATACGGCCGCAGCGAGGGCCAGGAACAGCAGTCCGCTGAGGCGCAGTGTTTTGAATGTGAACATAATTTGGCCACTGAGTTTTGTCTAGGGAATGTGGAATAGTGGATGTGTTTGCCCTTTTATGAATAAAAGCGCAAAACAGGCTCAGTGACCTTCAGGAGGGGGGGTGTCCACAGTGCTCAAGTGGTCGGCAACAGCATGGGCCAAACCGGTGAAAAGCTGCCTGTCTTCAGGGAACAGGGTGAAATCCTTCGCGCCATCACACAAAATGGTACCCGGATAGTATTCTCCCGTCATGGCCGGCATGTCGTTCCGCGTTTCCTCGTGATCCTTGAGCTGATTTCTCAGGTAGCACATGCCTTCGCAGTCGGAAACCTCAAGCCTGCGTTCCTCGCAAAGGTTTTCGGTGATGTAATCCTTGAACAGGTGGTATTCCAGCATCGGCAGCACCGGCTGGATTGTGCCCGTCAGAAACGAGAAAAGCAATATGAATACCCGGATCGATTTCATCACGATTTTAATATAGGATAAAAGACTCTTTATTCCAATACATTTAAGCGAGGCAACCTCATCCTTGCACTAAATTCTATTAATACACTTGAATTCCCCCACTCCCGGACATCGTTCGTTTTTTAAATTGCTACTGGAGCAAGATGCTTATTACAGGCTCCTTTGTTATCTTGAATTGCAATTGCAACATGGTTTGATGTTTCCGTGATTGTTCTCCCGGTATATAGGTAAACTCTTGGATGCGGAAAGCAGAACTGCCCATCAGCGTCTTCAGCACTAGCGCATTATATGTCTGTTTCAAATAAAAATATCACTGATAAAGAGTACGGCATCATCATCAGGTTGCTTGCCAAGCACTTCCACAACCCTGGTGTGCGCTGCTATCTGTTTGGCTCAGCGGCAGAAAATGTAATGGTCACATCTTCGGATATAGATTTGCTCATTGTTTCCAGCCAAAATGAACGCACCCGGATCAGCCATTTTCGGGAGGATATTGAAGATTCCAATATCACCAGAAATGTTGATATAGTATGGCATGAAGATGCGCCTGCCACTCTCATTGAAAACGCAACAAAAAGGGGTGTTTTGATTTGGAAAAACTGAACAGGAACCTTAAGAATTTTTCAGCAGCTCTTGAAAGCCTCGAAGCTTTACAAGACGAACCTTATTCTGTCATTTTGAGAGATGCAACATTGCAACGTTTTGAATACACCGTGGAATTATTTTGGAAAACGATCAAAGTGTGGCTGCGGGTTTCTGAAGGGCTGGATTGCGCATCCCCGAAAAATTGTATCCGTACTGCTGCAACCGTGGGCCTTCTTGATCACAGCGAAGCAGAACAGGCGCTTCAGATGATAGATGACCGCAATTTGATTTCAC
>SLNO01000048.1 GCA_007132975.1 Balneolales bacterium | reverse complement strand
CTCCTCCATGGCCCGAACTGCTTCCGTTTCATATTCTATGGCTCTGATCAGATCCGGGCTAAGCCGCTCCGTTGTGACACTGGCCCATGAGCTAAATCTGGAAAGCCATCCTTCCAAGTTATTCTCAGCATCCGTCCATGAAGTGACCGTACTGGCGTTGAGCTGGCTGTCTGTCCGGTATGTCTCTGACGCAAGCAGGGTCTGCAATTCCGTGTCGTGGATGTTTTGCAGAACGGCAGGTGCCGCATCTCCGGAAGCCTCCTCGTTCTGGATCATATAATCGTGCCAGCTTCTGCGTTGTGCCTCGCTGAGCATCCTGAGATTGAACCCTGCTCTGGCAACAAGCTCATCACTCAGGTCCACTCCCCTTATTTGCGGCATAGTCATTTCGAGTGGCATCTCGGCGAGTTCGCCCAGAACCATGTTCCTGAACTCTTCCTGCTGTGCTTTGGCATCTTCAAAAAGCTGGGACCGGTCACCGGGATTGCGTCCCCCCTCCACCGTTATCGGGTTGGTCCTTAGCTGGAACCATCCGGCAAGACAGGCGTTACGATCGCCTGCCCCGACACAGCCTTCTCCCATCCCGAACAGCTCATACCGTCCGGCACGCTGTACAAACGCCGCCTGGAGTGTGGCCGTGACGGAAGCCGTTAAAATACTCATCTCTCCATTTCCAATGGCATATGCGCCCAGCGGCATGGCAGCACCTTCGTAGGTGAGATACCAGACTGCCCCCGTGAAATCCGCTGTCACCTTTATGATTGGCGGGTCCAGTTCGGCAAAAAGGTTGACATCGAGGATGAAACCATCGCCGCTAGCCAGCAGGTAGGCCCCGCCGGTTAACATTCCTCCATACAGCTCCATGTCGATACCACCTGCAACTCCCCAAACGACATCTCTGCCCCTTTTAGTCAGGAAAAACGCAATGCCGCCAGGTGTTGTCTTGCCAGACAGCACCTCGGGCATCTGGAGGCTCGCCTGAAGATTGACATTGATAGTGATGGCACCGGCGTCTTCAGAATTCCGTGTTATCTGCGCCATCATGCCTGCGCCTGCCGCCATGGGAGAAGAACTGCCGTCAAGCCCCATTAAGGTCCCGTCGGCGTCCATGTAAAAATATTGGTTGGTTATCTCCATGAACGTACTGCCATCCAACACATACGCACCTGCCGCACCGAACAGTTTCATTTCCGCGTACAGCAGGATGGCAAAAGTGATATCTCCATCTCCCGGACGTTGGGCGCCCGCCCGTTCGATGCCCGCCGGTGGAGCCGGCCTGAAATTATCCACGGCGCTTGTCACTACACTAAGCATTGGCTCTGTCGGCCTGTAGAAAAACCCGCCGCCAAAACCGTTGATGGCAAGGATGCCCGGCACCACATCCAGCGCCTCACTGGTGCTTACTGCGACGAAAATACCAAACGACAGGTCATTATTCATGTTTGAAAAGCTTCCGACGATCATGGCGGCCAGTCTGGATTCACCTACCGCAAACATGCCTGAGCCAACTGCCATCAGCGACATGCCTTGTCCTCCTGCCTTGTATTGCAGGCTGGCACTGGCCTGGAACATGTCACCAAGGCCCACTTCGAATTGATCCACACTAAATGCGACATCACCTGTCGATGTCTTGTAAAACATGATCTGGCCGATACTGCCGCCGAACGAGCCGTTTTCATTGTTGCTTGATCCCTGCAGTGAGATCATAAGGGCAGCCTTTTCACCGTTTTGCTCCGCGTTGCCGGACGATCCGCTGCTATTCTCATCCAGATCCACCTCCGTGCACGGTCCAAAGCAGACGAATTCGATCACGTTATCCACCCACTCCTTAGTCTTTTTCGCACCAGCAAGATCTGCCGGGCTGGTGTCAAACCCGCCGGTGATCGGTATCCGGAAACCTTCGCTATCCTGCTTCCGGACAAAGCGGCCGATCTCAAGCGTGCCGATATCCATCAACGAGAATTTGGCCTCACCGCTGAAATTACCGATGTCAACGAGACCGTCTTTGGTGATGGTCGTACCTGAAAAGCCCGCTTTCAGATCGATAATTCCGACGTCAATACCTGCCTGTCCGTTGAGGGTAATGATAAAGGCCTCGTCATTGGATGATGCCACCTGGCCGTCTATATCAATTTCAAAAAAGCTTTGCTTGAAGCTGAATTCCACATTCCCTGTTACATTGTATCTGACAATCGGCCTTGGAATCTGGCCGGGAGTGGTGTTGGGATCCAACCTGACAGATATGCCGGGCTTTTCGGCAAGTTTGGTCGGATCACCGAAATGAATCCGGTCCTCGCCGAACAGGGCGACTTTCGCCGCCACGGCAATTTCGGTTTGCGACAAGTTCCACGGGTCGATCGTGAATAGATGATCAAGCAGCGTGACCTTGACATGCTCACCCAGATTGAAGGAGTACTCTTCATTCGGATCAAAACCTGAATCCACATTAAACTCTTCTGCGCGGAAATAGACGGCCTTTTGGGCATCCCTTCCAACGCGCAGAATGACCTCTCCCGATATATCGAGCGGATCCGGAAGCTGGAAGCCCAGCGCCCCGCTCAGGTTTATCCCGGCCTCTTCATCGCGGCTGAGACCCAGGGAGCTGAGCTCCAGATAGTCTTCGATGATCCAGATTTTGGCTCCGGTTGGTGATGACACCGCTCCGATGCTGAAATTGCCCTGGGTATCGACGTAAAGATCCTCATACCGCAGTGTTTTTTCGAGAAATGTGAGATCCCCGCTGGATACCGATACGGAAAAAGTGCGTCCGGCAAAAGATATTGCGGGACCGCTGATGCTGCCGTTGATGGCACCTGAAAAGAAGTCGAATTCCTGATCAGGCAAATGCGCCGTAGCCGCCCCGAGCCGGAGCACAAGCTGCGGACTCGACTGCAGGTTCGTGGCGCCGAATTCGAGATCCTCCACGGAGAAGGACAGCGACTCACCGATCATCTCCTCAAATGATACCGTGCCGTTCACTTTTACAATGAACTCGTTATCGCTGATGTCGAAATCAAACGGATCGTGCTCATCAAATTTCAGAAGAGCGCGTCCCAGCTTCACTTCCGGTACCGTTCCCACGGTCTCGAAATTGAAGTTCCATCCTTCCGTACCGTAACCCACCGTATAGAACATGCCAAAAATCTGATCGTCCTCTTTCTGGAACAGGGAGGTGGAAACCGAACCGGCCAGCTGCAGGTCCGCCGGGGAATTGATGGTCAGCCGCGCGCCGTACAACCCGATGATGAACTCGCTCTGCTCATCGTCGCCATCCAGCAGTGCCATGACATCCATTTCGATGAGGTGCTCCAGTGCGGGATCATAGGATTCTGAATATGTCCCGGCCGTGATAATGGCCTCCAGGAAGCCGTCGGGCCCGATTGTCGCTTGGGCTGTGGCATTTTGTCCGCCGAACACTTCGGGGAGCGCCACCGAGAGCACGGTGGTCAGCAGCATTTCTCCGCCTGCTTCAATTGCGAGGGACTCGATGCTCACCGGCACATTGAGGATTGGCTCAAGATCAAGGGACGTGGTCAGCGATATGGATCCACCGTTCGGTACATAAGTGGCATCGGTGGTCAGGTTGAATTCTACCAGCACTTCCGGTATGGGACCATCGGCCCCCGCCAGCGCGGGAATGTAGATCGGCAGCGGTGCCTCAAGAGTCTGCAGGATATATCCGCCGTCATCGTTGGAACCCAGGTCTATCAGCAAGCCACTCTCATCCCTGATAACCACATAGGCGATGTCCTGCGTAGGAAGGCCGATCCTGTCGGGGAG